>DAOTUO010000249.1:0-1936 GCA_034436595.1 Anaerolineae bacterium
TGTGCCACTGGCGACAACCTGCCCATTTTTGAGATACAAACCGCGCTTGCACAGATTGAGTACGGCATTTAGGTTGTGGCTCACAAATAGCACGGTGCGACCTTGCCCCGCCACATCTTGCATTTTGCCCAAGCATTTTCGCTGAAATTCGGCATCACCAACCGCCAAAACTTCATCCACAATCAAAATATCTGGCTCAAGATGCGCCGCCACTGCAAAACCCAATCGCAATATCATGCCACTGGAATAGCGCTTCACGGGGGTATCTATAAACCGTTCTACACCCGAAAAATCTATCATTTCGTCAAATTTGCGGTTGATTTCGGCGCGGGTCATGCCCAAAATCGCCCCATTGAGATAAATATTCTCGCGCCCTGTCAATTCTAAATGAAACCCTGTTCCCACCTCTAAGAGTGCGCCCACACGCCCATACAGGTCAATCGTGCCACTGCTCGGCTCGGTAATCCGCGAGAGGATTTTGAGCAGGGTAGATTTTCCCGCGCCGTTGCGCCCAATAATGCCGATGGTATCCCCCGCCTGCACATCAAAATCAATATCACGTAACGCCCAGAGGGTCTCGGTGTGTGTTTCGATATTGGCATCGCCCCGCAACCCGCGCATCGCCCGTTTGAACGGGGCGGTGAGGCTTTGGGTGAGGATGTCGCGCAGATTTTCTGCACCTTTTTGGCGTGTGCTAATTTGGTATTGCTTGCTAATACCTGTGGCTTTGATAGCGAGTTGGCTCATATCATATCACATCCGCAAAGGTACGTTCTTGTTTCTTAAAATAAAATGCGCCACTGACCAGTAGTGCCACTGCCACCGCGCTACTGGCGATGATGATGAGGCTCGGTTGGGTATCTGTCCCCAACAGCGCCCACCGAAACCCCTCCACGACACCTGTCATCGGATTTAGCCCATATATCAGGCGCAGGGTATCGTTTTGAATCAGGCTACTCGGATACACCACAGGCGACATATACATCCACAATTGCACAGCAAATGGCACGATAAAGCGCACATCCCGAAAGCGTACCATAATCGCAGAAAACCATAGGCTCACCCCTAATGTTGTCACAAATGCCAACCCCGTGAGGTAGGGCAACCATAACCAGTTGATGCTGATGGCTTGCATTTGCGGGATGTCGTAGGGCGATATGCCGAGTGGTGCGGTGAATTGGGCGATGAACGGCGCAGATTGCCCAAAAGCCACATACACCCACAGCATGACGACCAGCACCGCAAACGAGATAAGATAATCTACAATGCCCGCCATGACCGCTGATGTTGGGATGATGAGGCGTGGAAAATAAATTTTGCTAATCAGATTGGCACTCGATACCAGGCTACTGGATGCGCGTGTGAATGCCCCAGAGAAAAATCCCCATGGCACCAATGCCGCAAAGCTAAATAGGGGATATGGCACGCCATCGGACGGGATTTGTGCCAGCCCACCAAACACGAGTGTAAAGACTATCATGGATAAAACAGGCTGGATGATTGCCCATCCCGCGCCCACCACCGTCTGTTTATAGCGGATGATAATGTCGCGCCAGCACAAAAAATAGAGCAATTCGCGGTATTGCCACACCTCGCGTAGGCGCAAATTTGCCCAGCCCTTTGTGGCGCGAATTTGGAGATAGGGTGTTGTTTGGGTGAGGCTCATGCGGGTGTTATTCCTTAAGAGACATAAAGAGACATAAGTGACAATTTTTCTAGCCGATTTTCTTCCTATTATACCGCATCATGTGATGTGTGATACACCATCAATAAGCCGATAGGTGCATTTCAGTTTGGGAGTGGATAATTTATTTTACGTTAGATGCTCAAAGCATAACACCGTAAGTTAAGGTTTTTTATCCCCACCCCAACCCCTCCCCAAAAAATTGGAAGAGGGTTGTACGGACGTGATTAATCGCGTCCCTAAGCCTAGAAA
>DAOTUO010000250.1:0-2558 GCA_034436595.1 Anaerolineae bacterium
ATGCGCCCAGACCTATCTGCCTTCCGTGGCGATATTCACCAGCCGTTCACCCTACAGGGGCAACATACCGCCATATTGATGATTCACGGCTTCCCTGGCACCCCCGCAGAAATGCGCCCCCTCGCGCCACTCTTTCATGATATGGGGTTCACTGTGCGCGGGGTATTATTGCCCGGTTTTGGCACAGACATCGAAACCCTGCCCACGCGCACGTATGCCGATTGGATAAACGCCCTCTGTGCAGAAGTCCAAGCCCTATCGCAAACACATGAACGCCTATTCATCGTGGGATTTTCGATGGGTGGCGCGTTGGCGGTCAGGCTCACCCATAACATGCAAAAATGGGTCACAGGGCTAATACTCTATGCCCCATTCTGGAAAATTGACCATGTGGCGTGGCGTGCCATGCCGATTATCCAGACACTTTTCCCACAACCGCGTATCTTCAAATATATGCCATTAGATTTTAACAAGCCAGAAGTCCGCGATGGTATCTCACGATTTATGCCCAATGCCGACCTAGACGACCCACAAGTCCACAAAGAAATCCGCGATTTTCGCCTGCCTGTGCGGATGTTCTCGCAAATTCACAAGGCAGGGCATGAGGCATATCGGCTCGCACCCCGTATCACCTGCCCGACTCTGGTGATTCAGGGATTAGAAGATGATTTAGTCCGTCCATTGCTCACCGAAAAATTTGCCAAACGGTTTATCCCCAAAGCCCGTTATGAGACCATCCACGCCCCGCATGTGCTGATAGACCCCAAATTACCCGATTGGGAAAAATTAACCACCATCACCCAGCAGTTCATCGAAAGAATCGGCTAATTTTCTCCGTATATCACCCGTAGGGTATCCAACGGGCATCAGTAGGGGTATGAAATAAGCCGAATCGCTACACTAGGGGCATGATGATTAGAAAGGGGTATTTTATGAAAACGGCACTACGATTTTTCAGCATCGGCATTTTGAGCCTATTGGTCTTTGGCATGGCAACCTCCACCCAACCCGCTTTGGCGTGTAGTGGTATTGGGACTACAGTAGCAGAAGACATTGATGATTCAGACTTTATCGCAAGAGGCACAATCGGTCAAATTGATGATTCTGAGAAAAATGGCATCTTTAGCATAAGTGAATATCTCAAAGGGCAAGGGGAAGGGGTTATTTTATTATCCTCTTATTCGCCACAAAATACCCTTAGAGACCAAATATATTATCGCGGTGGTTGCAATCATGGTATGAATCTGGTGAAAAATGCAGAAGTCATTATGTTCTTTTCAAAAAATTTAGATGGTAGTTACAACCCATTAAAATATTATGTGGATAATCAAAGAATTATGTGGTCAAGAAGTGTGCCTACATTCGTCTTATCGCTGGATGAACTAAGCCAAGCCATAACTTATAACACACAATCATTACCATATACGCCTAGAGAAGATTATAGTTACTATCCACTATTTGCACCATTACTCATCATAACACAATCGGGGTCAGAATATTTATTCCCTATTGATAGAAGTAATCCCATATTACTAGAGGCAGACAGGCTAAACTTTTTACCCCACGAAAAATCTGCCTGTTGGGAAGCTAATTGTAATGCCATATCGCTAACTTATCGGATAGCACTTAAACCAGAAACAGTTCATGATGAAAGTGGATTATCACGAAATATTGATGGAAACGCATTTTTATTATCTCCTCAAGCACCTTTCATCGCAGTTTGGTGGGAAAATAAGATACAAATATTTCGTATGAATCCACCTTCAAGCGAAAACGCATTTGACCTTATAGCAGAAACACCCATATATGCTGATTCAATCATACCAAATAGCGCCGTATGGAGTCCTGATGAACAAATTATAGTATTTGCAGATGATAGAGGTATCATGCTTTGGGATGTTTTTATAGAAGGGGCTGAGCCTATTTTAATCTATGAGACAGCTATCAAAACGATACAAGGGTTTTCACCATTAGGGCGATTTTTGGTCATTGGAGACCAAGCAAATGGCGTATCTATAGATTTA
This sequence comes from Anaerolineae bacterium, assembly GCA_034436595.1. Taxonomy (GTDB): domain Bacteria; phylum Chloroflexota; class Anaerolineae; order Aggregatilineales; family Phototrophicaceae. The sequence goes on from DAOTUO010000250.1 coordinate 2,025, forward strand.
ATCAGTGGAGAAACATATCCTGTTGGGGTCTTTTCACCTATGGAAAATTATTTATTGAGTTATCAAACCAATCAACTCGCGCAGTTTATTCCTCATCAACTTAGTGATATGAGTGAGCTATATTTACCCATTCATAAAATTCAATGGCTTTCCAATAATTCATGGATAGCTCTTGCATGTAATAGTGAAGATAATCCTGCTTCATGTAATATTATTAGAGAAAATACACGAAGAAGTTCTGAGGCAATACAAACTCAGGGCTATGAGTTTGATTATGACGTGCAAAATCGCTCGTTAGTAATGATAGTTGATGAGTTTCAAATCAATATCGAACAAACATTAAGGCAAAATCAGTATATAAATACGATGCACTATAATTATGACCTATCCCCCTATCTGGATAGCCCCATTGCCAGCATAGAATGGCTACCATCGCTCTTTTATTATGACGATTAGCCATAATTTACACATCACTTAGCGCCCACTCATCCTCATCTGCTATGATAATTGTCTAAAATCATGACCAATGAGGAT
>DAOTUO010000251.1:0-15409 GCA_034436595.1 Anaerolineae bacterium
CCCCACTGCGTGGAGAAAGGGGGAGAAACCCATTTTAGGGCAGGTTTTAGCCCCCGCTCCAATTTTTTGGGGAAGGGGGTTGGGGGTGGGGTGAAAACACGTTTAATGATGAGTTATTGACATAATCCTATGAATTTGTTTTCGGTTCTCCATAAGGTATACGCCAAAACCGACCAGCCCGACATCACCGTGCAAGACATCATGGCGCTATTAGAAGAATTGCCCAATGGCGATGAACCAGATACGCAATGAGGTCAATTGACCCCTCATTACCCCTCTTGACAAGTCACTACGTTTTATGCTATCTTACCTATAGTGATTAATTTCGATTATTAGGAGGCAACTTGAATATGGCTAAAAATACTGTCGCGCTTGTTACTATGGGTGTGCCTCACCTCGCGTAATTAAATCACTCTTCCCCTAAATATCCCCTCATGGGTTATTCCTTTGGTGAGATTTGGCGTGATACTTGCGCCTGTGTGTGGTATGCCCAAAAATCCTGTTCCTAATCGGATTTCGCATTGGGTCATTAGACCCCCACACATCATTTATATTCTCATAATAAGGATGCCACAACCGTGTCTCTTTCTGATTCAGATAAATACGAACAATACGAAAAACAATTCGACCCTATGCAACTAGACCGTCAAGCACGGCGCAAACGCAAACCAAAAACTAAGCATATCGCCAAAAAATTGGCTATGGATGTCATCAATGATGTCGCAGACCTAGAAGATTTAGAAGGCGGATTTAAGACCACGTATACACCCGGATTATTTGAAGAAGGCTGGCTATTGCAATCAATACAGAGCTTCTATGAAGAAAAACTCATCACCGATGTGTTGGGGCGGGTGAAGGGTGGCAAAGAAGCCAATGTCTATCGTTGCTTGGCACATCCATCTACAGGCGAAACGCTCATCGCCGCCAAAGTGTACCGCCCGCGCATGTTCCGTAATTTGCGGAATGATGCCATGTACCGTGAAGGGCGCGACATCCTGACGGGTGAAGGCAAATCGTTGGATAAAACGGATGACCGTACCATGCGGGCAATCGGCAAAAAGACGGCATACGGGCAACAAGTGTCGCATACCTCATGGCTGATGCACGAATATAAGACACTCACGACCCTGTATAATATCGGCGCGAGTGTGCCACAATCGTTTGCCGCGGGCGAAAATGCCATCCTCATGACCTATTTTGGCGATGAAACAATGGGTGCGCCCACTCTGCAAGAGATTGACCTGTCACGCAAGGAAGCGAAATCATCGTTTGACTCGGTGATTGCCAATGTGGAATTATTGCTCGAACACGACATGATTCACGGCGATTTATCCGCGTATAACCTGCTGTATTGGGACGGCGAAATTATCCTCATAGACTTCCCACAGGTGAGCATCACCCACCTCAACAGCAATGCTCGCATGATTTTGGAGCGTGACATCACCCGTGTGTGTGAGTATTTTGCCCCGCGTGGCGTGAAATGCGACCCCAGCGACATCACACATGGGTTATGGCAAAAATATATGGGCAAGGCGGGGTATTACCGCGAGGTGGATTTGTCACGCACATGGGCAAATGATGATGAGGATCACAATTTTGTTGATGAGGAATAAATTGGCAATATATCACACAGGCGTATATGTCTCCCCGCCCAAATAATCGGTCATGATTAGCAACGGGACGAGGCGTGCCTCGCCCCTACAACCATCCCCCTTTTTACCTGTACGGACGCGCTTCTAGGCTTGTCCGTAGTTAAAAAAGCAAAATATGATAAAAATAGCGTGTATTTTGCCAGCCACTGGGCGGTGAACCACTCATCTGTGCTTCTGAAACCCCGTGAACGGGGTTGTTTTGCCTATTTTCATCACAAAAACGGGTATGGCGTAGGGGCTTGCCATGGCAAGCCCGATTTTTACGGTTGGGTACGGGGGTTTGCCATGGCAAACCTGTACATCATGCCAAGCTGACCCTAAAAATCGGGGCTATGGTAGACGATAATAGCAAAGACGGGTTATAATAATCCAAAAAGAAAACGAGAATAAGCCGATGCCATCTCAAAAAATAGCCCATGTCGTATAAAAAATATACACCATCAGACACATATACCTATGCTTTTGGCATGTTCCCCACGTTAGAGGCACTCACCCATGCGCCACACCTGTGCCGTGCCGTGTTATATCAATCTCGGGCTACCAAAAGCGAGGCACTCACCAAAATTGAGGCGCTATGTGAGGCGCACCACATCCCTTTTTTGCTAGATGAAAAAACCGTCTCGCGTCTGGCACCATCAGACAACACCTTCGTTATGACCGTTGTGGATAAACCCGCCACCCCCCTCGCGCCACACGCCAATCATCTGGTGTTGGTGTCGCCCTCAGATATGGGCAATTTGGGGACGATTTTTCGCACCGCGTTGGGATTTGGCATGACGCACATCGCCCTTATCCAACCATGTGCCGATTATCACGACCCGCGTGCGGTACGTGCCAGCATGGGTGCGATTTTTTCGTTGCATATCAATAAATATCCCACATTCGAGGCGTATCGCGCCCAATTTCCGCACCATACCCTCTATCCGACCATGACTACCAGCGCCAACCCACTCGCATCGGTGCTATTCGCCACCCCCTATGCCGTGATTTTTGGCAACGAAAGCGCGGGATTGCCCCCAGAATTTGCAACGATGGGTCACGCAGTGGTGATTCCGCACACCCAGCGCATAGACTCGCTTAATTTGGCGGTGTCGGTGGGCATCGTGTTGTATCACACAGCCTTGAGTGACCCATCCACAGGGGAGAAACCCATTTTTTCCCCGTGAATAAAAACACCCCACGCTACATGTAATAAATGGTGAAAAGTATCGGTATAGATGCGATATTTTCAGATTTTATGGAGCAATGAGTTTAGTAACCTTCGGTTAATTTTTTGAAAAAGAGTTTTGACCCCACCCCGCAAAATTGGGTAAAAAATAGCCCCTTCAGTGGGCTTCAAAGGCGAATAGCCTATGGCTTTGAGCCATAGGCGGGGCAACTTATCGAAATGAACTACAGACAAACCTTACATGCCGTCCGCAGGGGCGGGGGGGATAGGGGCTGTTTTTATAATTACATAGCGAATGTTACTATCCGTAGGGAAGTTGGTTATTGGCACAGAACCCCGTTTACGCATACTATAGAGAGAGATATAAGGAAGCAATATTTTTTGCTCATTATCATAAGGAGATTCCCACCCATGCGCCGCCTGATTTGGATATTCTGTATTATTATCGGCATTTCGCTGATACCCATAGCGACTGTTTCTGCACAGGACGAAACGTGTTCTCCTCAACTGATTGAATCGGCAAATGGGTTACTCGCCCAAGCCAGATACACGTTAGAGACAGGCGACATTATCACCGCCGATACGCTCATCGCCGCCGCCCAAGCATTATTAGATTCGTGTGCATTGATTGACATTTTACCGACACCCGTCCTCACAAATACACCGTTTCCAACGCTCCCCCCCACACCTAGCCTCAATATCCCCAACGCAGAGACCCCCGAAGATGTGGCGAATACCGTCATCTTTTCGTTTGGACTCGCCACCGATGATATTCGCGGGGTAGATTTTTCTCCCAACGGATTTTATGCACTCGCCACCTCATTTGATAGCTATGCCTATCTGTATGATGTCGAATCGGGGGAGCAGGTACGCTTATTTGAAGGGCATACCGATTGGGTTTTTAATGGCGATTTTACCCGTGATGGCACAGTCCTCGCCACCGCCAGCGCCGATGACACCATCCGTATTTGGGATGTCGCCAGCGCCACCACCACCGAAATTCTCACCGAACACACCGAAAATGTGACCAATGTCGCTTTTAGTCCAGATGCGACCCGCTTGGTCTCTACGGGGCAAGATAACCGCGTCATCGTGTGGGATACCAGCACATGGCAACCGATTAGCACCCTCACAGACCATACCGATTGGGTGTGGGATGTGGTATATAGCCCCGATGGTGCATTTTTTGTCACCGTCTCATCCGATAAAATCGCTATTTTGTGGGATGCCCAAACATTGCGCCCTGTCCGCCGTTTTGTGGGACATACGGATGTGGTGATTGCGGTGGATTATAGCCCAGACGGGCAATTTATCGCCACTGCCAGCCATGACGGATTGGCGATTTTGTGGGATGTTGCCACAGGTGACCCGATTCGCTCCTTTAGTGGGGCAGAAAGTAGCGCCGTGATGGATGTTGGATTTAGCCCCGATGGGCAGTCTATCATCATCGCTAGTTTTGCGGGATTTGTGCATCTGTGGGGTGTGGATGGCACCGCGATTGCGACCTATTCGGGGCATACCAGCACAGGCGTATGGGCGGTGCAATTTAGCCCCGATGGGCGCACCTTTCTCAGTGGTGCAGATGACGGGGGCATGTTGCTGAATACCGTTAGCATTGACCGTTAAGGTTTATCTCCACAAAATCGGTAGACCAACTCGCAATTGTCGCGCAATAGGGCGTAGGGGCTTGCCATGGCAAGCCCCTACATACCCGTGTTGAAGGGTTTCTCCCCCTTTCTCCACACAGCGGGGCGTAGGGACGCAGGCAACCATGCCGTCCGCAGGGGCTGGTTTTAAGGCATTGCCTCATTGTTGGTGTATGGTTATTTTCCCCCACATCCCCTATCAATTTCCTAACCCCATAAAAATCCCTTTACTTTTTTCGCAGAAACCAGAATTGTGCGTTATATTTAGTATCAGAAGATGATCTAAATTGCAAAATTATAGGTAAATTGAGGCACACCAATATGAAAAAATCCTTATATATCATCAGATTTATCAGTGTCATGCTTGCACTGATGATTTTTATCGTTTCGTGTACGGGCGATGCAACCACAGTGCCCACCGCCACACCAGAACCAGAATCTACGGCGGTGGCGTTTGCGCCGACTTCGCAACCATCCCCCACACCACGCCCTGCCGATACGCGCAATGACGCAGAAGACCCCGATGGCGATACATTCATCGGTGAGGCAGATTTGTGTCCAGAGGTAGCTGGTGCATTTGATGGTTGTCCAGATACCGATAACGATGGTGTTCCAGACGACAAAGATGCCTGCCCAGATTTGGCTGACCCTATGTTGGGTGTAGATGCCAATGGCTGTCCCAATCCCACGCCAACCCCCACGCCATCACCAGCCCCCGACCTAGAAACTGATACCGATGGCGATGGTGTCCCCAATGATATAGACGAATGTCCAGAAACAGGCGATGCAGGCTATGGTGTCAATTTAGTCGGTTGTCCGTTGCCAGACCCCACTGCCGTCAACCCCGATGTTGATGGTGACGGTGTGTTAAATATCGCCGATGCTTGCGCCGATGAGGGCGATTTGGGCTTTGGCGTAGATGCCATTGGCTGTCCCATTTTTGATAGTGATGATGATGGCTATGCCGATAATGTGGATGCCTGCCCCGCCGATGGCGATTTGGGCTTGGGTGTGTATGCCGATGGTTGCCCCATCCAGCCAAACTTGGACAGAGACAACGACTCTTTCTTTGATGATATTGACCAATGCCCAGAAGAAGGCAATATCGTTGTTGACGACAACACTTTCCCCGTAGATAACACGGGTTGCCAACCCGATAGCGATAATGACGGCGTAAAAGATTATCAAGACGCATGTCCATTAGAAGTGGGTATTGCCCAATTTGCTGGTTGCCCAACCGTTTCTGTCAATCCAGATGAGGCAGTCGCCATTAATATGAGCATCAACGCCTCATGTGTGAATGGTGTCGCCTTCTTTGAACTCATCAACCCCAACAATATCGACATTGGTAATGGCTATACCGACCAAGACGGTGTGGCGGGTGTGGCATTTGTGCCTGCTAATGGCACACAGACCATTCAGATTATCCCCAACGCAGAAGGCTTTGCCCGTATCAAATTTGATGGTGTGGCAAATTTTGCCGAAGTGAGTGGGTGCGTTGCCCAAACCGAAGAACCACTCGTGACACCAGAAGCGACTGATATGCCAGAAATCACACCACAAGCGACTGTTGCGCCAGAAATCACACCAGAGACGACCCCAGAACCATCTATGCAGTTGGGATTGCCTATTGCGCCCATTTTGCCCGTCAGCACTATCACCTGCGATAACACCAATACCGCCAACCTTGTGTTATCAGTGAGTGGCATTGCCGATTATAATGCCCAAGCCAACGCGCTGTTTACTGCCATTGGCTTACAATATAACCCGTTGGTCGGTCTACCCGGTTTATTTGGGGATAATGTGACGGTGGTTATCAGCCATACCAGCCCATTAACCGAAATATCGGCGGGGATGACCATGCCCGATAATGTCATCGCATTTGGCACAATCCCGATGGCGACCCTCACCGATGGCACATTCACCATCCCCATGACCGCACTTAACCCCCGACCCGCAGGCTCGCCGATTTATGTCACCTTCCCCAGCCCCTATCGGCTTGTTGGGTTGGTGTATACTTTCTTCCAACCATTGCTCACGAAGGTGAATAATGGGGGAATACCCACCCAAGAAGAGATTTTAGGCGTTGTTATCCAGCTACAAACAACTCTAAACGAGATTCCGTTGACCAACCTCACCACGTTAGCTACAACGGCATTTGGTGGGTTTGATATCCCGTGTTTGAACCCAGAGGTCACACCAGAAGCGACTGTTGCGCCAGAAATCACACCAGAGACGACACCGAGCGTCACCCAAGTGACCTTGCCAGCATTGCCAGCTTTCTCGTTGGATAGCGTTAGTTGTCCCACGGCAGGTAGCATCACCATTACAGTGACCAATGGCGATTTTAATGCCTATGCACAAGCCCTTAACGCTGTGTTGCGCCAAATTTTCCCAGAAGCCATGGCTGGCTCGATGGATATGACATCCATATTGGGCGGTCTAGGCGGTGCAGGTGGTCTCCCCATCTTTATTTCGCATACCACCGCCATGACTGGATTCCCGCCAAGCAATTTGGTGGCATTTAGCCAATCGGGTATCCCGTTTACGGCAGGCACGCATACCGTCACCGTCCCGTTAACGGGTGGAATGGGTGGAATGGGTGGAATGGGTGGCGCAGTACCACCCGATGCGCCGATTTTCGTCAATCTGATGAGCATAAGCCAATTCGCTAATTTCTTCAACACCATGCTACAACCCGCCGTGGATCAATATAATAGCACGGGTCAACGCCTAACAGAAGCAAACCTGCAAACATTCTTCACTGGCTTCGGTGACTCAAGTGCGATGATGGCGGCGTTGCTCTATAGCGAGCAAGTGAACGATGAAATCCGCGCCACTTGTTTTAGCGGTATAACGGATATGGAGATTACTGTTGAGGTCACAGAAGAATGTGATAACACCACAGGCATCAATACGGTTAGCTTCACTGTCACAGGTGCAAGCCAACTGTCGGGGCTTACGGGAGGCAGTTCAATAACGTTCCCGATTATGATTAATCAGATCAGTCAAATCTTGCTCTTGCAAGATGGCACACAAAGCATCTCCGTTCCTACGGCTGGTGCGTATGTGGTGATGGTGCAATATATGAACCCAGACTATCTGAATGAGATGCTACAAGCCGTGTTAAATGGTGGTTCACCAAACTCAGACCTACCGCAATTTATCACCAGAAACTTGACGATTTGTGGTGTGGAAGGCACACCGCCACCCGATGGTGGTGACTTAACCATCCCAGAAGCGCCAGCATTGACAATTGACAGTGTGAGTTGCCCGAATGAGGGTGAAATTGTGGTGTCTGTGACGTTTGGCGACCCCACCGCCTTCATGACAGGTCTAAGCAGAGTATTTGGAATATTGCTTGGGCAATCTGGCACATCGTTCCCATTCTCGCTCGATATGCTGAGTAATTATTTCTCTAATGTCCCCATGATTATCAGCCATACCACGCCCCTTGATATTAACGCTCTCATGGGTGGTCTGCCAACAAATGTGGTTGGGTTTTCCATGTCGAGCAGTGGCTCTATTACAGGGACACAAACCGTCACGGTGATACTAATCGCCTCAGCACCAGCAGGTGCGCCGTTGTTTATCACTTATATCAACCCCTCTAATCTCTTGAAGGTGTTCGCAGATGCCCTGCAACCGTTGATCGATAAATACAACAATGGCGAAACAGTCTCCATAACCGATATGAACAACGCACTGATGGGTATCATGAGTGGTGGGTCTCCATCGGCATTGTTTACCCAATTGCTAGAGAACTACCCCATTGACCAAGCGACTCTTGTGGCGTGCTTTGGTGCTGATATCACACCAGAAGTGACACCCACCGCAGAAGTGACACCCACCGCAGAAATTACGCCAGTGGTGACACCAACGGAAGAAATTACACCCACCGCAGAAGTCACACCAACGGAAGAAATTACGCCAGTGGTGACACCAGAGGTGACATTGGTCATCGAAATTCCGACCTTGCCCCCGTTGCCAACCTTGCCAACCCTCCCAACACTTGAGGTTGTGCCAGATGATTTTGTGTCGCCATTGTGTGGTCTGACAATTGATAATGGGTTCAATTTGCCCATCATTGATACGAGTGGAATCGGCTGTGGCGCACAAGAAGAACTGCCTGCACAAAATTGGCAACCGATAAGCATCGGTGGGGCGGTGTGCCTCTCAGAGATTATCTATCACACCAACGAAACGGGTGATTGGGAAATTTTCTGGGCATCGGCATCTCGCGCACCAGAAAACTTGTCGGATGGTGTGGGATTTATTGACCTTGCGCCAACACGTTCACCAGATGGCGGGTGGATTGCCTTCTCTAGCAACCGTGATGGCAATTGGGAACTGTATGCCACTACGGTGGATGGTAGCACGATTATTCGCCTCACAGACAATAATAATGCCGTAGATTTTGACCCCTCATGGTCGCCCGATGGCACAAAAATCGTGTATGAATCGAATGTTGATGGGAATTGGGAATTGCGGATGATAGACCTGCTCACGGGCGAAAAGACCCGCCTGACAGACCATATCGCGCCCGATATTAACCCTGCATGGTCGCCCGATGGCACGCATATCGCCTTCCAATCAGCACGCAATGACGGCTTGTGGCAAATTTATGAACTCGAAATTGCCACAGGCATCGTTACCCGCTTGTCGGATGGTACAACAGACGACACCGACCCCGCTTATAGCCCAGATGGTCAATCTATCCTCTATAAATCGGCATCAGATGAATTGCGTAGCTTATTCACCATGACCCGCGCAGGTGCGCTGATTGCCACCGTCACCTTGACCAATACCCATGTCAACAACGCTATTTGGTCATCAGATGGGGCATATATCGCCTATGAAGAAACTGCCATCACGGGCATAACTTCGATTATCATCTATGATGTGGCGACAGGCGCGACCCGTCAATTGACGAGTGGGGCAAATGCCTTCTCACCTGCGTGGATTTGCGAAAGCACCAATTTGATATTCACCAGCAATGCGCGTGGCGATAATAATTTGTATGTGCTAAATGCGTTGCCGATGGATGGCGCGACCCAAGATGTGACGGTCTTAGACCCGAATATCGGCGGGGATGCCAACCAGCGTGACCCACAAAATAGCCCCGCAGAAGAAAATGCCAGCAGGGGAGGGAATTTGCCACCGAAATAATGCACCAATGCGCCTCTATTCTCCCCAGCCCCCTTTCCCCACTTGGTGGGGTGGGGGGATAGGGGATAATTTGGTTGTTAACTTGGCGTACAGTAGCCCTATTCCACATCCCGCCATAAAAACCCACCCCTCCTCATAAAACCATATTCAAACCATCTTCTATCCCTACCGTTATTGCAGAAAATACATGTTTAGAATATAATTTCATTTACTAGAACAAATTAATAATGAGGTTTGCGATATGGCATTATTACCCCCTTACGACTTTAAGCAAGACCCTTCGTGGTGGGCGCAAAACGAAACACAGTGGTGGGATATGGAAGAAGATTGGGAATATCGTCCGACAGAAGACCGCGCCCTAATGAATATGGCGCTTAGGCAATGGGCATTAGGCGATGGGCATTATTGGGAATTATTATCTGCGGATGAACAAGCCTTGCATCTGACCGAATTATGGCTGGTGGGCTATTTGCCCAGGCTCAACAACGCCCAAGCGCGGGCGCGGTGGGTGCAACACACGCTCTATCCACACCTCAGCGCCATGCAGATTTTGGCGATATGGTCGGTGATAGATGAGGTATTATGTGCCTATGCCCACGAAAAATTGAGCCTTGCAGGGATAATGTATGAGCTGTGGGGCATTTAGGCAACCGCCAGCCGAAAGCCGAACATGCTTCCTTTGCCATAATCACTTTCGATGAGCATTTCACCGCCATGCTGTTTGATGATGGTCTGCACAATTGTCAGCCCCAAACCGGTGCTATCGCTATCAATATCGTCATGTGCCTTATAAAACGGCTCAAAGACCAATTCCATCTGTTCATTGGTGAGTCCGATGCCCGTATCGCTGATGCGTACCACCACATTCTGACCCGCTTCGCCCATATCGGTTGTGATTTCGACCAGCACAGACCCGCCTATGGGGGTATATTTGATGGCATTACTGAGCAAATTGTCTATCACGCGGGTGAGTTGCTTTTCATCTCCCAAAATGGTGATGTGTGGTGGCACTTGGGGGGTAAATCTGAGCGAAATATTTTTTTCGGTGGCGAGCGATTGCATATCCTCCACCAACCCCTTGACCAATGGCACCATCTGAATCGGCTTGCCTTCAATGGCACGTCCCGTCTCTAGCCATGCCAAATCGAGCAATTCGGTCACTAAGTCTTTGCTCCGTAGGGTTTGATGCCGAATTTGTTGCAACGAATGAAGGGCGCGGTCGGGGTCTTTGATAAACATTTTTTCTGCGATACTCACATTGAGCAAAATAATCGCCAACGGATTTTTGAGGTCGTGACTGGCTTCGCGGATAAATTTGTCTTTCATCGTGTTGAGGCTGGTATAATAGCTTTGGTCTTGCTCGCGCAATACTTCTAGCTCCTCGCTCCGCAGATGATAAAATTCGGCATCCTTGCGGGCGGCTTCGACCTTATACCGCGCCTCTAGCTGGTGCATTTTGGCTTCGCTCTCTTCACTATATAGGGTGAGGCGCATCTCATGATATTTTTCGAGTGCGGCGAGTGCCTTATCATACTCATGACGATTTTTATACAAGCGCGAGGCAAAAAAGAACAGGGCATAATTGCTGGTCTCGACATCATATTGCTTGGCGAGGGCGATTGCCTCTTGCAGATAGACCAGTGCCTCATCTTCGCGCCCCATATCGGCATGGATAGACCCAATATTGTGCAACAACTGCACAATATCGTTGCGGGCATTAAATCCGTGTGCCAGCGCCAACCCCTGATTGGCAAAATGCAATGCCTCCTGATAATTTTTGAGGTCATAATACACCTCGCTAATGCGGATGCACGCATTGACCACCGCTACGGTGGGGGTCTCCATTTGTTGATAGAGATTCCAGCAATCGATCCCAAATTTAAGCGCCATCTCGCGTTGACCGAGTGCGTTGTATTCATAACACAAATTGCCCAATATCACCGCTTCTTGCGACGCATAATTGCCCCGATGAGCAATCGCCAGTGCCTCTTGCAGATAATTGAGCGCGACACCGTGTTGGTGCGAATTGCCATAAATGGAGGCTAATCCGTTGAGCGCCTGCATTTCTGATAGGGCATCGGTGGTGTTACGCGCCGCCATCAACGCCTTGCTAAAGGCATCTATGGCAGACGAAAAATCGCCAATTTGCCGAAAGGTGATGCCCATGGTGTGAAATATGCGCGAGCGTTTTATATCATCGTTGTTATTGTCGTATATCGCCAATGCCTTGCCCAATTGCATCAATGCCGTCTCATAATTGGCATAATAATAATTGACCTGCGCCTGCACCAACAAACTATCGGCAATTCCTTTGGCATATCCCGCTTCGGTGGCTTCGATAAAGGTGGCGCGTGCCAATTGTATCGCTTTTTCTAAATGGGTTTGGCAAATAACCAGTGCTTGGTCGTTATCTTGGTCAATTTTTATGAGGATGTCCTGATTGGCTGTGTTCATGTTGGTCATAAGTTGGGCAATCCTATCTATCTCTAACACAATTTATACCTGATTCGATTATAAACGCAATTGCCCCAAAATTTACCAAAGTTTTCATGAATCCCGTAACGTGTTGGTTAGTAAATGGACATTTTATCCCTGCGGATGTAATATTCCCCACAGGGTGGCGGAGGGGCAGGGGGATAGGGGCTGTTTGTATTGCTAACTTGCTACACATGGGGCTTGCCATGGCAAGCCCCTACATACCCCTACATACCCCTACATGCTCCTACATGCTCCTATATGCCCGTACATACCCCTACATACCCCTACATACCCCTACATACCCCTACATGCTCCTACCTGCTCCTATATGCCCCTACATGCCCCTACATGCTCCTACATACCCCTACATACCCGTTTTGACGATTTTCTACTCGGTGGGGATAGGGGATGGTTTTTATTCCACCATGACGGGGACTGGCTGTGGCGGGGTGATCGGCAGGTGCACGGTGAAGGTCGTCCCAAATCCGAGCCGACTTTGCACCTCAATCTGACCATTGTGGCGCATGACACAATCCTGCACGATGCTCAATCCCAAACCCGACCCGATAATCTTTTGTGGCAAATCTGTCGCCCGATAAAACGGCTCAAAAATGCGCGCCTGTGTCTCTTGGCTCATCCCCAGTCCCGAATCTATCACCCGCAATATCACATGGGTATCGGTTTGGTCGAGTTCTAGCCGAATTTCGCCCCCGTCTGGCGAATATTTGATGGCGTTACTGAGCAAATTGAGCAAAATCCGACTGACCAAAATTTCATCTACAAAAAAAATATTTATTTTGGCAATATTCATAAAACTCAGACGATTTTCGACATAATAACTCGCGCCGACCTCCTCAACACTCACCTTGCACAATTTGGCGAGATGCACGGCGGTGGGATGCAACATACGCCCATTGAGCGTGCCACGTACCGATAACACGGTGTCATCGAGCAATTCCAGCGCAAATTCTAATTGTCTGCCGATGCTCTCTAGCTTTTCGTTGCGTTTTTCTTCGGTGAGCTTATCAAAATAGTGAAGCAACAGCTCTTTTGAGGTGGCAATCACCGAGAGGGGGGTGCGGAGGTCATGCGCCAATGCCGCAATACTGCGTTGAATTAACCCGTTATGCTCTTGCTCTTTACGGAAATTGGCGGTAAGGCGTGCATTTTCGCTTACCGATTGTTCATAGCGTTGCTGGTTGCTAATATCTACGCCCGCCACCAACACTTCGTTATAAGTATCTTCGTGTCCGTGCATGACAATCCAGCGCAATAACAAGATTATTGGTTTGCCTACAATTGGGTAGTTGATAAATACCCCCTCAAAATGTTTTTCCCCCATGCAAATCGCCGCCAACGATGCGGGTTGTTGTCCACCCGTATCAACCAAACGGTCAAAATTGGCTTCTATTTGTTCAAGTGTCGTGGTGTTGTACATCTGCATCGCCACGGGGTTTGCCTCGATAATCTTCACCATCTTCAGGCATTTGACGACATCGGCGGGGTTATCGTGCAAGTGGGTCTCTATATCCACAATACCCGCCTTGTGTAATCCATCCAAAAAGATTTTTACGGCAGAAAAATCTTGTTTCCAGATGGCAATCGGTGCTTCATGAAATAATAAACGATAATTTTCTTTATTGTGGTGCATCGCTTGCTCGGCATTTTTTTGGGCGGTAATGTCTACAGAGGCGACAATCACCTCATCATAATGGGTTTCGTGACCACCCATAACAAGCCAACTAAGCAATAATTGGATAGGTTTTCCAGAGATAGTGTGATTGGTAAATTCGCCCGTAAAAGTTAAGTCATTGCGGATCAATGCCGCCAACGATTTGCTCTGAGTCTTATCTAAGCTCAATATTTTGGTCATATTGGCATTGAGTTCATCAATAGATGACACCTCATACATCTTTAGGGCGACAATATTGGCATCTAGCGTCTTGACCAAGCTAATACACTTGGCAATTTCATGCGGATTATCGTACAGATACGTCTCTATATTGGTCACACCAGAGGCTATAATCTGGTCTAAATACGCTTTACTGCCAGAAAAATCGCGCTTCCACAGGGCAATCGGTGCATTTTGAAAGAGGATATGATAATCTTCTTTGCTTTGGCGCAGGGCTTCTTCTGCCAGTTTTTGTTCGGTGATGTCCTCAAAGGTCACCACAAACCCGTCATTTTGTGTCGGATGGGCGATATTCTCGAACCAACTATTTATTCCATCCTCGCTATAATGAAAAACGTGGCTTAGTGCCTGATTGGTCTCGACCACGCGCACATAAACATCGAACAAGCCAGATTCGATATGCCCAGGCAACAGGGTTAATAGCGTCCCCGCCAATAATTCATCTTTCGCAAAGCCGACTATTTCTTGGGCAGATTGGTTTGCGAGTTTCCACTTAAAATCTATGATTTTTCCGTCCCCATCCCGCATTGCCATAAATGCCATAATCCCGACAAACGGATTATTTAACACCGCCTGCAAATACAGGTAGGTTGGGTTGCTGTCTGATGGGGAGTGTGGTTCATCTGCCAATAATTGACGCAACAGGTCATCTGGAGAAATATTTTTATCTTTGGCACGGTCATAAAGCATCTGTAGCAGGTTTGGGTCTATGTTATTCATTAATACGTCGTCTCCCACCTATCGAAGAGAATCACTGTAAAATCTCTTCATTTTCATTATAACACAGTTTTTATATGAATGTCACATGAATTTCGTATGAATTTCATATAACCCCAGGTCAATCGCATCAAATAGATTATGATGGAAAACAGTGCTTTCCCATTTATCTTAAGTCACCAAAACCCCATAAATAGGGTGGTTCACCTACAGGCGGATAACCGTGTTTTGGGTCGTAGGGACGCGATACAAGGTTTGTCCGTAGTTCATTTCGATAAGTTGCCCCGCCTATGGCTCAAAGCCATAGGCTATTCGCCTTTGAAGCCCACTAAAGGGGCTATTTTTTACCCCATTTTGCGGATAAAAGCCCATTTTGGGGCGGGTTTTAGCGCACTTTAGTGCGCTTGATGCGACTAGCTAGAGGAGCCTCTAGCGATGCCTAAAGGGACTATTTTTTACCCCATTTTGCGGATAAAAGCCCATTTTGGGGCAGGTTTTAGCGCACTTTAGTGCGCTTGATGCGACTAGCTAGAGGAGACTCTAGCGATGCCTAAAGGGGCTTATTTTTACCCCATTTTGCGGATAAAAGCCCATTTTGGGGCGGGTTTTAGCGCACTTTAGTGCGCTTGATGCGACTAGCTAGAGGCTTTGAGCCTCTAGCGATGCC
>DAOTUO010000252.1:0-14108 GCA_034436595.1 Anaerolineae bacterium
CAATAAATCTAAGAAACTGGCACTATTAGAAAAACTTGCTACTGTGTTGCTATCAGTGGTTGCGCCCACACTAATAACATTTGTCAGACAGGCAGGTGCGCTCATTGAATCGGTACGTCCCTGATTGCCAGAGGCGGCAACGACTGCGATTCTGACAGAGACTAAATTATTGACTGCCGCTCCATAGCCTCCCCCAATATCAGCATTATTACATTGTATCTCGCTATAATAGCGCCCACCGCCTAAACTCAGATTCACCGCCGCGATGGGGTAGGTGTTACGGTAGTTATAAACAAACTCCATGCCCCGTATTTGGTCGCTACTATAACTGGCTGTGCCTGTGCCAAACATCGAAAAAACATTGATGCCAATGAGTCGTGCGCCAGGGGCAACCCCACGCCGACTTTCGTGTGTGCCACCTTGACCTGTGCCGTTCATGGCAACGATTCCTGCCACATGGGTGCCATGGTCACAATCTGGGCATTGCATCACCGATCTTGGCATAGCAGACCCAAAGCCTAGTTGTGTGACTTGATATCTATTTACTGTACCCGTTACTGTACCCGTTACTGTACCCGCAGGACAGCCAGAGGTTGCCCCATCTGGTGCATAAATAGAGGTAAAACAGGCTTCTAGCAGGCGCTTGGTAGACAAGGCTGGGTGTGTAAAATCTACCCCTGTATCCAAAATTGCCACTGCATAACCAGAACCATCGTATCCTATTGCCCACGCGGCGGGCGCGTTGACCACCGTGTTGGCGCTGGATGTAGAGATATATGAGATACGGTCTTCAGAAATATCTGTGACATACGGGTTGAGTTGCAATGCCAATAACCCGCCTGCATCCACCGCCATCGCCACATAGGGAATGGTTTGGTATGTATGCAAATTGGTGATGGGTGTGCCGATATTATTCAGCGCGTTAATGACCAATTGCTGGCGGACGGCGATGGCGGCGCGTTGAAATAGCACGGCATTGCCCCCTGCCAGGTCTCCTTCTGGGATAAATGGTGCATTAATACCCACAATCACCCGAAAGGTCTGGGTGGGGGTTTGGGCGGTGGTGGGTGTTGGGATGAGTGCCAAACATAGAAATAAAAATAACACTGCCCCCCATAGATAGTGTCGGTGAAATTGTGTCATAAGAATTATCCTGAGTTTTGTAACTGACATATGCTTTATTGTACTAGAAAATCAGTCTATTGACCTATAAAAAATTCCAAATAAATTGTTATATGTGATACCGATAAACTATTATGAAAGTTACGGTATATCATCACTGTATACACATCTCCTCCCTACAAACAAATGCCATGATGCGCTATGCTTTTCATGTGTGAATTCAAATTAAATTTTTAGGAGCAAAAATGGATATTTTAGAGACGCATATCGAGCGTGATTCAGACCAATTTTCGCGCAATGTCGCCCACCATCGCGGTTTATCTGATGAACTCCATCGCCGTTTGGCAGTGGTGTATGAAGGTGGTGGGGAAAAATATCAGGAGCGCCACCGTGAACAGGGCAAGATGTTTGTCCGTGACCGCATTAACGCACTAGTAGACCCCAATACCCCATTTTTAGAGATTGCCCCGTTTGCGGCGTGGGAATTGTATGATAATGAAGCCCCATGTGCAGGAATTGTGGCGGGAATTGGTCGTGTGAGTGGGGTGGAATGTCTGATTGTCGCCAATGATGCCACTGTAAAGGGTGGCAGTTATTTCCCCATGACGGTCAAAAAGCATTTGCGGGCGCAACAAGTGGCATTAGAAAATAACCTGCCGTGTATTTATTTGGTGGATAGCGGTGGGGCGTTTTTGCCCATGCAAGATGAGGTATTCCCCGATAGCGATGATTTTGGGCGGATTTTTTATAATCAGGCACGGATGAGCGCCAAAAAAATCCCGCAAATTGCTTGTGTGATGGGCAGTTGTACGGCGGGTGGTGCGTATGTGCCTGCTATGTCTGATGAAACGGTTATCGTCAAAGACACAGGCACCATTTTCTTGGCAGGTCCGCCACTGGTCAAAGCCGCTACTGGCGAAGATGTCACTGCCGAAGAACTCGGTGGCGCATATGTGCATACGCATCAATCGGGTGTGGCAGACCATTATGCCGAAGATGATATGCACGCCCTAGAGATTGTTCGCGGAATCGTAGCAACGCTCAACCGCAAAAAACGGATTGCGTTGGATGTGATTGCACCAGAAGAACCGCTATATCCCGCCGATGATTTATATGGCATTTTGCCCACCTCATTTAGAGAAAGTTACGATGTGCGTGAGGTGATTGCGCGTTTGGTGGATGGGAGCAAATTCCGCGAGTTCAAAGCCAATTATGGCACGACATTGGTCACAGGCTTTGCGCGGATAGATGGCTATCTGGTGGGTATTATTGGCAATAATGGCGTGTTGTTTAGCGAATCGGCGGTGAAAGGGGCGCATTTTGTGGAATTATGCACCTCGCGCAAAATTCCCCTGCTATTTTTGCAAAATATCACCGGATTTATGGTCGGCAAGGCGTATGAGGCGGGTGGCATTGCCAAAGACGGCGCAAAAATGGTTCATGCTGTTGCCAATGCCGATGTGCCAAAATTGACGGTGGTCATCGGTGGTAGTTTTGGGGCGGGGAATTATGGCATGTGCGGACGCGCCTATTCACCGCGCTTTTTATGGATGTTGCCCAATGCGCGGATTAGTGTGATGGGTGGGGAACAAGCCGCCAATGTGCTACTCACGATTAAACGCGATCAATTGGTACGGGCTGGCTCACCTGATATGACCGTAGAAGAACAGGCTACCTTTAAGCAACCGATTTTGGATAAATATGAGACAGAAGGTGAACCCTATTATTCATCTGCGCGGTTGTGGGACGATGGTGTGATAGACCCGTTGCATTTGCGCCGTGTGTTGGGGTTGGCGTTGAGCGCGTGCCTCAATCAACCGATTGCAGACACCGAGTATGGTGTTTTTCGTATGTAGTTGATGGCAGGCTTATCGCGCATAAATCTCACAAAATGATATAATTAAGCGATGCTTTAAAGATACTCAAAGGGAAAAATAACTTATGGCACATATATTTTTATCGTATTTAGAAGAAGATGCTCCACTCGCTTATAATACCCAAAAACAATTGGAAAAAGCGGGTTTTGAGGTATGGGTAGACCCCGCCAAAGCTCGTTATATGGATGCCAATTGGCATCATGGGGTAGATAATGCCATTGGTGCTTCGTTTGCGATGGTGGTCATCCTTACCCCAGAGTCGCTTCAATCGGCTTTGGTGACGTATGAATGGTCATTTGCGCTGGGTATTGGCTTAACAGTCATCCCTGTCTTATTCAAAGAGGTGCAGATGCCCCGACGGTTGTTGGTGTTGCGCTGTTTGGATTTTAGCGAATCTCGCACATGGGAAGATTTAAATCATTTGCTCAACAACGCAAAAGAAACCTATGACCCCCTTAATGTCCGTATTTCGCAAGAGATGAAAACCATTGTGGATGTAGAAACAGTCAAAGAACACCGCTTAGTGATGGATAGCGGGGCGGGGCGTGTGGCGTATGCAATGGAAAATTCGGTGGTAACAATTGGGCGCGATACCACCAATAATATTGTCCTCGATATGCCCGATATTAGCCGTCATCATGTGCGTATTGTGCATACACTGGATGGCTTTAGCATTGAAGATTTAGGGTCTAAAAATGGTACATTTTTGAATGGCGAGCCACTCACACGGGTAAAATTGCTCCAATCTGCCGATAAAATCCGTTTAGGTGAAAAGCTCAATATGTATTATGAGGTCGCATCCAAACCAAATTAGAACACTTGAAAAATATCTTTTGCAAGATTTTGCTCTACAAATAACAAAAACTGGTGTATCATTTTGTAATGTGGGATATGTGTATCCCCATAATAAATTTGAGCGCACATAGAGGAATCGTGAGATGTCTAATCCTAATCCTAATCCTATTAAGCCATTGGTCTTATTTGTAGAAGATGCCGATTATCTGGCAGAACTTGGCTCGCATATTTTGGTACGTATTGGCATTGAGGTCATCATTTGTCTTTCGGCAGAAATCGCCATTGCGTTTATGGAGCAAAATCGCTTGCCCGACCTCATTGTGCTAGATATTGGGATGCCCGGTATGACTGGGTGGGAATTTTTGGACATTATCAAAAAATATCAGGAGACAAAGACAATTCCCATTGTGGTGACAACCGCCTATGGCGATGCAACCAACCGCCTCATTGGTCGTTTGCGCGATGTTGACCGTTATATCGTCAAGCCATATAAACCAGAAGAATTACAGATGGTGGTGCGCCAAATTTTGCAAATCTAATTTAACATCTGTTAACTTTTTCACATAAGCATATACAACTTTGATTTATCCCCCGCGTGTAGATGTTGTTCTTGTGGTGAATGGCATATTTTCATAAGCCGTTCATCACAATATTGACCCCATTCGTAGATTCCCAAAAAAAATTGTGCCATAATAAAATTGCTAACCCACAAACACCATGTCCTTTTAGCGAAGATGCACATGGCAAACGCGAGTTAGCAATCTATTGGTTAACCGAATCTTATCATAGATTCGCTTTATTTTTATGAAAGGATTGTCAAATGCGCCGTTTATCCGCATTTTTGTTGTTAGCTAGTCTTTTGGTGATGCTTAATATCGCCATTATGCCCGCCACCGCCCAAAATCGGGGTGTGGTGAATGTGTATTCGACCCGTCACTATGGGGCAACCGAATCACCATTCATCGCTTTTACCGAAGCGACAGGCATTGATGTGCGTGTGTCGCAAGGCACAAATCAGGCACTATTAGACCGTCTGCGTGCCGAAGGCGACCGTACCGTTGCCGATGTGTTTATGACCGTGGATGCTGGAACATTGGGCATTGCCGCCGATGAAGGTTTGTTGCAACCAATTGTGTCTGATGTGTTGCTGGAAAATATCCCCGCCGAATTCCGTGATGCCGATATGCGTTGGGTCGGTTTGAGTGAACGTGTACGCGGATTTGTGTATAACCCGGCTGTGGTAGATGTCTCTGAACTGTCTACATACGAGGCATTAGGCGATGCACAGTGGGCAGGGCGTTTGTGTATGCGTCCCGGCGCACATATCTACACCATCAGCCTCACCAGTAGCCTGATTTATCATTTGGGTGAAGAAGGCGCAGAAGCCGTTGTCGCTGGGTGGGTGGCGAATAACCCCATCTATATTGATAGCGATACCCGCATTATTGAATCGGTACTCGCCGGTCAATGCGATTTGGGCGTGGTAAATCATTATTATTTGGCACGTCTTATCAGTGGCGACCCCGAATATCCCATTCGCTTTTTCTTCCCCAATCAGGGTGAAGAAGAACGTGGTGCATTCTTTAATCTGTCTGGCGCGGGAATCACCTCTGCGGCATTGAATTATGATAATTCCGTGTTGTTCTTGGAATTTTTGAGCAGTTTAGAAGCACAAAATCCCAGCGACATTAGCTTCCCCACCACGAATTTTGAGTTTCCTGTTCATTTAGAAGCCGAGGCAGAATCCATTCTGGAATCGTTTGGCGAATTTGAACTCGACTTGACCTATCCTGTTTCAGAATACAAAGACTATCAACTGCCCGCGCTCGATTTACTAGAGCGTGTCGGTTATGGTATGAGCGAGTAATATTTGAAATTGTTGAATATGTGTAAGGGCGCAACATGTTGCGCCCTTACCAATGATAGGTAATCATCATTATGAGCAGTATCTCTTTCACCAGACCCCATTTTTCGATGTCCTTTCCAACCGTCCCGCGTTGGAAATCTTTGATTTTACCCCTCCTTATTGCGCTCCTCATCGTTCTGCCATTGGGCGGGTTGGTGATACGCATTTTTAACCCCACAGTGGAATTATGGGAAAAATTATGGGCGACAACACTCCCCACGATGCTGATGAACACCTTTGTGTTGATGGCAGGGGTTGGCGCTGGGACATTTGTATTGGGTGTGGGATTTGCATGGCTTGTGACCGCCTATCAATTCACGGGGCGGGCATGGTTTGAGAGATTGCTCTTGTTGCCGATGGCGCTCCCCGCCTATGTCATGGGATTTGTGTTCATGGCGACATTCGATTATGCGGGACCCGTCTATACCCAATGGCGGGCATGGTTTGGCAAAGACGCATGGTTTCCAGAAATTCGCTCGGCGTTTGGGGCGATACTCGTCCTCACATTGGTTTTATACCCCTATGTGTATTTGTTGGCACGGGCGGCATTTCGTGAGCAAGCGGCATCTACTGTCGAGGTGGCGCGGATGATGGGATATTCGCGCACACGGGCATTTTTTCGTCTAATTTTGCCATTGGCGCGTCCGTCCATCGTGGCGGGGGTGGTGTTGGCGATGATGGAAGCCATGACCGATTATGGCACAGTCCGCTTTTTTGGCTATTCCACACTCAGCGAGGGCATTGTGCGCGTGTGGGAATTTCGATATGATCGCCAGACTGCCACAGAACTCGCCGCCTTGCTATTTTTTGTGGCGTTGGTGATGATTGGGCTAGAGCGCCTTTTTCGTGGACGCGCCCGTTACTATCAACAAGGTGGGCGGGGGCGTATTTTGCCCCGTGTGAAATTACATGGGCGGGGCAACTTTTTGGCGAGTGGGGCCTGTTGGATATTGCTCTCTATGGCGTTTTTTATGCCTGTGGCGCAATTGGTGGCGTGGGGCATTGGCGAATTTAATACCCCCACCGTTGGCGCATGGAAAGCGGTTTATGGCACGTATGTCGGTACAAGCCTGTCATTGGCGGGTATAGCGGCAGTGGTGGTCATCCTCTTGGCATTGGTGGTGGCGCATGGTGTCCGTAAAACATCCTCAACGACCAAACGGCGTATCCCGCGTTTTATCGCACGCCTTGCCACACTCGGTTATGCTATGCCAGGGGCAGTGGTGGCGGCGGGTGTATTGCTATTTTTGTCACCTATAGACCACGCCGTGACCGATTTTGCCGAAACATTGGGGCGGACAGACCGTAGCTTGTTGCTCACTGGCACAATCGCCATCCTCATTTATGCCTATGTGGTGCGCTTTATGGCAGTCGGGTTTAATAGCATTGACTCTAGCCTGGAAAAAGTCACGCCCAATATGGAACAAGCCGCCCGTACACTGGGCGCACGGACGCAGCGCGTATTGCTCCGTGTGCATTTGCCACTGGTCAGCACAGGGATGTTAGCGGGTGCGATTTTGGTATTTGTGGATGTGATGAAAGAATTGCCTGTGACATTGCTTTTGCGCCCATTTGGGACGGATACACTGGCATTATGGACATATTACCTCGCCGCAGAATCATTTTGGAAAGCCGCCGCCATTCCCGCATTGACAATTTTAGTGGTAGGATTAGTGCCTGTTTTCTTATTGATGCGTTTGGGTGATCGTGGTAATGATGCAATCCGCACTTAGAGTAAAAGGGCTGGTCAAACGCTATGGGACGTTGACTGCCGTAGACGATGTAACATTCGATTTGGCGAGTGGGGATATTTTGGCGCTATTGGGCGCGAGTGGCTGTGGCAAAACCACCACTCTCCGGCTTATCGCAGGATTAGAGACCCCCGATGACGGGGATATTTGGCTGGCAGACCGTCATGTCTCTGGTAAAGGCGATTGGGTTCAGCCAGAAGATAGGCGGGTGGGGATGGTCTTTCAGGATTATGCCCTATTTCCCCATTTGAGCGTGTCTGCCAATATCGCCTTTGGACTTAAACATTATCGGGGTGAAAAAACTGCCCGTGTTACCGAAATGCTCCGTGTCGTGGGGCTAGATGGGCTACAAAAACGGATGCCACATCAATTATCGGGTGGTCAGCAACAACGGGTGGCACTCGCCCGTGCGCTTGCACCGCAACCGAATATTTTGCTCCTCGATGAGCCGTTTTCTAACCTCGATGCGGCGCTACGCGCACAAGTGCGGGGCGAAATTCGGGCGATTTTGCGCGAGGCAAAAGTCACCAGCATTTTTGTCACACATGACCAAGAAGAAGCACTCAGCCTTGCCGATAAAGTAGCAGTCATGCGTGATGGGCATGTCTCCCAATTTGGCACACCACACCAGATTTATACCCAACCTGTGAGCCGTGAAGTGGCGCAATTTGTTGGGGAAGCCAATTTTATCCCCGCGCAAGCGGATGGCATGACGGCAAAGTGTGTATTGGGCGATGTGACACTGGTAGAATCTGCACACGGGGCAGTGGCAATTTTGGTGCGACCAGAAGCCTTTTATATTTCGTCAGATGGTGTGTCTGCACGGGTGTTGTGGTCAGAATTTTATGGTCACGACCAGCGCGTGGGGGTGATATTGACAGATGGCACACGGCTGATTATCCGCACCGATTCGTATGAGGTATATACCCCAGATTCACAAATCGGTGTGGCGATAAATCGTGCCGTGTATGCCTATCCTGCCTAGTTATTCACCAGCACCATCCGATACCGCGCCAGATTATCACGTACTTTTTGGAGTGCATCGTTAATCTGGTGCATGGGCATGGTTTCTGTTTGGGCGACAACCCCATGATGGGCAGAAAATTCGAGCATTTCGCGCATGGTGGCTCTGCTCCCAATAGCCCCACCGCGAATTGATTTTTGCCCACCAATTAACGCCCCTGCGGGTATCATCATATCGTCTGCAATCGCGCCAACGATGCACAATTGTCCATTAGGACGCAATAGACGCAAATATGCCCGCCAATCCAAATTGACATTCACGGTGCATAGTAGAAAATCCAACGAATTTCGTGCCGATTTGAGCTGGTCTTTGTCTCTGCTGGCGATAAATCGGCTGGCCCCAAACGATTTTGCCTCTGCCTCTTTATCGGGCGATGTAGAAAAAGCCGTGACTTCACACCCCATTTTGTGGGCAAATTGCACCCCTAAATGTCCCAATCCGCCGATACCAATCACGCCTACACGGTCAGATGAACGTACCCCAAAGGTCGCTAGGGGCGAATAGACGGTGATACCCGCGCATAATAACGGGGCGGCATTCTCTGATGTCAATTTTTCTGGGATGGAGAAGGCATAGCGGCTATCGGTGCGGATAAAATCGGCAAACCCGCCAAAACGGTCTTGGCAGGTGGCAACCATGTGTGGGCAGACGTTGGTCTCGCCACGTACACACCATTCGCACGTCATACAACTGCCAGATTGCCACCCAACACCCACCCGCGCCCCAATTTCCAAATGAGTGACCAATGCCCCGCGTTGGGTGATTGTGCCGATGACCTCATGCCCTGCCACATAGGGGAAGCCATCGCCCCAATCGCCAGCGAGGATATGAATATCGCTATGACATACGCCACAATGCGAAATTTTTATCTCTACATCGTTTTCACCGAGTGCGGGTGGGTCGTAGGCGAATGTTTCGAGTGGGGTATTTGCGGAATGTCCCGCATAAGCATGATAGGGCATAAAAAACTCCTTATGATGGTTAAATTATTCCGTGTCTGTGAGGGTTAAGGTCACAAGCACTTTATCCACACGGTTCTCGTCCATATCCATCACTTCAAATATATAGTCATCCCATGTGAATTTATCACCTGCTAAAGGAATTTTGCCCAATTGCAAGGTAACAAATCCTGCAAGGGTATTATAATAGTCTTCCTCTGGCAATTCTTTAATGTCTAGTAGGTCTTTGAAATCCTCAATGAGTATTGTCCCGTCTATTAAGAAAGACCCATCTTCACGGGTGACGACATCGGGGTCGTTGTCGTCCATATCGCCAATGACAGCTTCTAACACATCATGCAGAGTGACCAGACCTTCAATGCCACCATCCTCGCCAATCACAAAGCCAAATTGTTGCTTGTCGCGCCGAAAGAGCGCCAAGACATCGGCAGCTGTTGTGGATTCTGGGATGAATAAGGGCGATTGTGCCATGCTTTGGAGGTCTATGGGC
Organism: Anaerolineae bacterium; assembly: GCA_034436595.1. Taxonomy (GTDB): domain Bacteria; phylum Chloroflexota; class Anaerolineae; order Aggregatilineales; family Phototrophicaceae. Next base: position 9,925 of record DAOTUO010000252.1, read on the forward strand.
AAATTTTGCAGGCTAAAATACAACAAATCGCTGGCGCGTATCACGCCAATGATGTGTTCTGGCGAGCCGTCTATGACTACATAGCGCGAATGGCTGGAATTTTTGATTTTTTCGATGAGTTCCTCACGGGTATCGTTAATATCCAATATCGCCATATCGCGTCTGGGGGTCATCAATGCCATTGCGAGCAGGTCGTCTAATCGAAAAATACTCGTGACCATATCTTTTTCGAGTTCATCGAAAATACCCGCTTGTGTGCCTTCATCAATCATCACACGAATTTCTTCTTCGGTGACGGCGCTGTTATCGGTGGCTTTGACACCGAGTAATCTGAGGACAATATCGGTGGATAGGCTCAAGAACCACACCAACGGATAGCCAATGCGTGAGATAAATTTCATGGTGGGCGCGACCATACGGGCGATTTTTTCTGGATTTTGAATCGCAATACGTTTTGGGACGAGTTCACCGATAATTAGTGACATATAGGTGGTGAGCAACACGACCAAAACCACTGCAAGCGCATCACTATAGGGTTGTAGAAATTCGATTTTGGCGATGCCGATGGCTAAATCTTTGGCAATTGTTGCGCCACCAAATGCCCCCGCCAAAATACCGATGAGGGTGATGCCAATTTGGACGGTGGATAAAAAGCGATTGGGGTTCTGTGAGAGTTCTAGAGCGATTTTTGCCCCTTTATCGCCTTGTTCGGCGCGTTGGGTGAGTCTGGCTTTGCGCGATGAGATAATCGCCGCCTCAGACATTGCCAAAACACCATTGATGAGGGTGAAGAAAAAGATGATGAGTAATTCCATATAGGTTAGTTTGGATTATCCTGTATAAACATACGAGATATGTTCATTATATGTTATTTTTAGTGGGTTTCCCATGTCATGTTGATAACTGTCCTCTTTGGGATAAACCGATAGTGTGTTAGCCATGTATTGGTGGGCGTGTCATCGGCGGGGTGTTCTAGGCTAAGAGAGGCATTCCCAAATCGGCGGGTGATGGTCTGTAGGAGCGCATTAGCGCATCGTGCATGGTCATCTGGGGAGATGAGCAGGATGAGTTTGTTGGTATTGGTAAGGCTGGTCTCTATCCATGCGCTGGCAAGCAATGTTGTGTCGTCATCTGAGCGAATAACCAACCGTTCTGTGCTACGAAAATTAAGCCATTCAAACCATACACGCCATATTGGATGCTTGAATTGAGTGATATGAAGCGGGTGCAACCAGCCTAACCCGCCATTGGCACGAAGTTCTTGCGCCAATAGCCACTCATCCCGCCATTCTGACCGTCTTGGATGGCGAATATAAACTTCACTTTGTACGGGCATATCGTATGAGGGTATGTGACCGATAAGATTGCCAAACATATCGTAGGTATTGGGTGAAGTAGCTACCTGAGACCGCCCCGCTAGGCGTTTCCATTGTATCCATGTGCGTTCTTGGACAAATTTGAGCGACTCATATAAGTGGATGGCAACGGTGTTATCGGCATCTACTTGCAAAACGGCACGTTTTCCGCCCCGTTGGGCAATTAGCGATAGGCTGGCTTGCATGAGTTCACGGGCGATGCCTCGACCCTGATACTCTGGATGTACGCCGACATTGGCGACAATCCATGTCTTGCCCAAACTATCGGGATAATTGGCAGGATAAATCGAGACATTTCCCACAAGCCTATCACCGATCATCCACACAAATCCCAGATGAACGCCTGCGGTCACATCATTAAAATGCGATAACATACGTAGCCCCGCCCCAAAACGGCTCATGGCACGCATTTCACGCAATGCGGCACGTCCACTGCTGTCCATCGTAGTGGCAAAGACCAACTCTATCAAATCTGCCAATTGTGCGAGGTCTGTTTGCAAGTTAATACGGCGCATATACCCACGAGTTTGGATGGTATCAATTGAACGCACAGAAGTCACAAAATTGCCTTTGGTTGATGATATGTCACATTATTTTAATCGAAAAGTGGGTAAATATGCTATGATGTTGATAAGAAATGTTCACAATTTTGTTAGATTTGCCAAAATTAAGAAAAAAAAATTCGCCACATCGAAAAAATGTGGTAAACTATTGCATAGGAGAAAAGTCCCAAAAGCACTTTTCTCTTGGTGTACCTTAAAAAAAGAAGGAGGTGCGTACGGTTTTTAGCGAAGTCATCAACATTTTATCTATTCTCGTAAATCATTTATTTAATCATCCGGGGAAATCATGCTATGATGCTTCAAACATTGCTGTTATGGATAAGCCGTACCCTGGATACGTTAGGTTCAGTTGACCCAAACGAACATCCGGGAGAAATTGGGCAAGGGCTAGTGGAATATGCACTCATCCTTGTGTTGGTCAGTGTCGTGGTTGTGGTGTTATTAGTAGCATTTGGACCATTGCTCGTTAACCTGTTTCAGAACATTGTAGATACAATGCAATCTGCTGGTACGTAATTATTTACCCGTCTTTGTAAAAAAACCCCGCTTATGGGGTTTTTTTTATTCCCCTAAAATCAGCCTATTTCCCTACGTTGATGTGATGTATCTTGAACTTATGATGATTTTCGTTTAGAACTATATACCTATCATCATGAGGAGAAATGTTTTATGGGACGAGCAAATTATGGAAAAGTCGGTGGAAGGCGCTCAGGGGCGGCATTTCAATGGATTGTTATTGGTGGTGTACTCGGATTTAGTTGTCCAGCCATCATTGGCTTAACCTTATTGATTTTAGGTGTTGTGACGGTTAACCCAGGCGGTACAGCCGCAATTAGCACCAATACCCCCCCTGCGATACCAACCAGCGAGATTGCCTTGCAAGTGACTCCCGATATTGAGGGGACTGTGAACGCGGGTATTGCGGTTGCACTCGAACAAACCCGTGCGGCACAACCACAACCATCCCCGACCAATACATTGGGCGCGATGGTCGTTTTGCCAACCTCTACCGTACAACAACCGCTTGGCTCTGTCACCGATATACCGTTGGCATCCCCAACCACTGGCACAGGCGAATCTGTCGTACAACCGATTACCTCACCAGATACCCCCAGCCTGACCAACCCAACCCCTAGTATTCCAGAGGCATTAGCGTTATTGGCATCGCCAATGGTGGAGGTTGCTGGTGGCACATTTAATATGGGGACAACCGTCCAAGAAGTGCGCCAAGCGGAGCAAGAATGTATCACCCGCGATAATGCCGCATGTACATCACAAATGGGTGAAGATTCTGTGCCACCGCATCCTGTGACAGTAAGCACTTTCCAAATGGAGGCGACAGAGGTCTCTAATGCCCAATATGTTGCCTTTTTGAATATTTTAGGACCCAATAGCCACCGTCGTGGGTGTTTGGGACAACCCTGTATCAATACCACATCCGAAGATGAAAACAGTTATATCACATTTGATAGCCAAAATTATGACAGCAGCACCGTATTTAACGAATTTCCTGTGGTGGGGGTGACATGGTATGGCGCACTTGCCTATTGTCAGGCATTGGGGCGCAGATTGCCAACCGAAGCCGAATGGGAACGTGCCGCCCGTGGACCGGGTGTAGACGGATTTATTTATCCCTGGGGCAATTCATGGGATGAAACCCGCGCCCGTACCCGTAATACAGGGCAAATCGGCTCTATTGAGGTGATTAGTTTTTCGACTGGCGCGAGTCTGTTTGGGATACTCAATATGGCGGGAAATGCGGCGGAGTGGGTGAACGATTGGTATCTTGCCAATTACTATAGCTTACCAGAAGCCAGTGGGGTAAACCCACAAGGTCCTGTTGTTGGGACAGACCGCGTGGTGCGTGGCGGGTCTTGGGATACCCGTCCATTTTTTGTGCGGACAGTTCATCGGCAACATTTCCGCCCCAATGAGACCAGCCTAGACAGAGGTTTCCGTTGTGCGGCAGATTATGTACCCCCCACCACTGCCCCTGTGACCAACACGGATAACTCGGTTGGGTCGCCCAATATCGGACCTGCATTGCCACCCACACAAGCCCCTGTGATTGGTGCGCCAGCATTGCCAACTTCTGCACCAAATCCAACTGAATTGCCTGCTGTTCCACCCACTGGCTGATATTAATGTGAGTGATGGATAAGCATATTCGCAGGTATCCCCACCCCAACCCCTCCCCAAAAATTGGAGAGGGGCTAAAATCTCGCCTAGAAACGGTTTTCTCCCC
>DAOTUO010000253.1:0-2909 GCA_034436595.1 Anaerolineae bacterium
GCATCGCTAGAGGCTCAAAGCCTCTAGCTAGTCGCATCAAGCGCACTAAAGTGCGCTAAACCCCGCCCCAAAATGGGCTTTTACCCTCAAAATTGGGTAAAAAATAGCCCCTTCAGTGGGCTTCAAAGGCGCATAGCCTATGGCTTTGAGCCATAGGCGGGGCAACTTATCGAAATGAACTACAGATAAACCTTTAATCGCGTCCCTACGCCTAGAAACGGTTTTCTCCCCATTCCCCACTCGGTGAGGATAAGGGGGGCGGGGGGGATAGGAGATGTTTTTATAATTACATAGCGAAGGTTACTTTATCCATTGAAATTTTAAAATCATTTGAATTCAAAATAGTTGTTCCATAAGTTCTATGACTTGGCTGTTTCTATCCATTTTTACCTGTTACACGATGTATATACTTATTCATATCTATTGACATATCGTAACAGACTATAGCCAGAATGGGGATTCCCCTTCTTGGGCGTGAAATGCCCCGCCCTTTCGTAACCAATAGGCGAGTTGGGTAGCTTTAAGAATCGTCACAGGTTGTTTGGGCAAGCCTTCTGCGCCGTATGCCAACAAACTCCATACCAGCACCCCGCGCAACGCATCTTCTATGGGCAATGCGCCCGCGCCCACATCCACCGTCCGCACATAAAGCGGTTGTGGCGTGATATTTTCCGTTGGCACATTGGTGATGAGCATCGCCTCATGCGGGTTAAACTTAAAGGCACTCCCCCAATCGGGTTTGATGACCCCCTTCGCGCCCAACGCATAGAGGCGCGGTGTGCCTGTCCGCAAAATTTCCACAGGGAAAAATTGGGCTTTAATCGCTGTCCCCCACCCGCGTAATGCCTGTAGCATATCGTCTGGCAATGCGCCATCGTGATGAATCACTACCCGTTTTTCTTTGAACGCCTTTTGTGGCAATAAGTCGCGCAATAACACATACGGCACTTGCGGTTCATCCTGTGTAATTTGGCGGATAACATAGCGCACAAATTCGCCATCTGCCTTATAAATCCGTGCAATCGCCGTTAGGTGAGTTTGCATCTTTTTGGGGATTGCTGGATGTTTGCGCGTATCCCGCACCACATCTAAGCCAATCACAAAATCGGCATGTTCTAGGGGTTCTGTGAGGACAAATGGCGCATTACCCGTCTTGCCCAAAATTCCCATGATGATAAGGGGCATCATTTCAGGGTCATTGAGCATCGTCTCGGTAATAAGATGCGTGGGCAACCCGCGCCCTAATGTCATGGCTTGTAGGGTATCGGCGGGTGTGGATGAATCGGCATCATCATCGTCGCCCTGTGCGAGGTCATCGGGGAAAAAAGCCAAAATCACATCGGGATTTTCTTTTTCAACCACCTTCACCGCACTATCGAGATTTTTTTGGGTGATGACGCGCACTTGCCGTTCTTTGACCACCTCAATGCTAAATGGAAAACTGCGCTTAAGTTGGCGTTGCATTGCCTCTACAAAATCTTCTACCTTAAAACTGAGTGTATTCACCACACATACCCGAATGGGCGCTTTGGCAAATTGTTTTTTGAGCTGATATGCCCCGCAATTGGCAAAATCGTAACGCAACGATTCTGGCGCGTATGGGCGCACACGATTATCCGCATAGCGCAGGTTCATCTCAAAATTGGCAGAAAAAAAGGCATCTGGCGCGTTGCGGGTGCTATAGGCATTGCTGATAATCCCCGCGCTTTTGAGTACATCGCTCACCGCGCGGACTTGCTGGGAGCGTCTGTCTGGGGGCAATTGCAAAGCGTTGGTGGCTTTGCGTTGGTCTACATCAAAGCGTGACAGGTGGGGCAAGCGTACCAATAGGCGCAACATCCCCCCCAAATATTCCACCTCATCTTGACCAAAACGAATTTTGAGGATGGGGTCATCATCGGGCGTATTGTTGACCAATTCGCGGGTGGCATCGTCTACCGATAGCGATAATAACCGTTCTCGGTGGTCTTTTAGCCGACCCACTACACCCGAAATTTCACCGCGCAAGCTAGAATCATCGTTTGTGACCCATAACCCCACCAATTTTTCGTTCAATGCCTCATTATCTTGTGCAGATTGGGCATATTGGCGAATCGGTTGGGTATAAATCAGACGGGAGTTAATCGAAATCGAAATAGCGGGGTCTTGATGAATGGCATACGCCCGCAGACGAAAATCGCGCTCGGCGGTGATATTGCGGAACGACTCGTTAAACGCATTAAGCGCCTTTTGCATCGCTTCATGTTGTGGGCGGATTTTCCCCCGCAAGACCATATCGGCAATTTGCGCGGGTGTGGGGATAAACTGGGGTGCATCGGTGATGGGGGCAAACACGCGCCAGTCATCGGCTTCAGATTGGAGCATGTCCAGGGCGATGGTCAGTTCCACCACACTACGACTGTCATCCGTCACCAAATAGGGCGCGTGCCATTGCCAAATACCACCAAATTGTTTGCGAAATCGGCTACCCAGTCGGCTTGCCAACCGCGAAAAATCGCCCATAGACAGGTCAGATGTGGATGTGAGCCAATATGCCGATAGTGACGGCAAAATGTCTTGCTCTATGGGGAAAATTTCTGCGAATAAATCGGTCATCGAAATGTCAAGCGCGGATACCCCTGCCTTTAGGCAAAGGGAGGAGCGCCCTCTTTCCTTATCATATATGTATAACAGGCTAAATATCCCCGAAGGGAGAGGACTTTGCTGTAAAGCAGGTGTCCTCTGACCTACTCCGCTGGCGCGGATTATGGTCACCGCATCACTGTTATCGGGTGGTTTTGTATGTGAACGGTAGGGACGTGATTAATCGCGTCCCTACTCCCATTTCGTCCTGTTTAATCGTTCACCGCAGAGTTCGGAGCTGGTGAAGCACCCCAAAGTGCCTATATATTCACCCATAACGGAGCCAT
>DAOTUO010000254.1:0-4945 GCA_034436595.1 Anaerolineae bacterium
CCCAAATCTTCCACCATACGGCGGGCGGCTTTGTCGTTGGCTTCCATATAGACCAACACTTTTTCGAGTTCCATATCTTTGGCGAGGACGGTGAGTTCACGGGCTATTTTTGTACCCAAGCCGCGATTACGATGGCTCGATGCCACCAGCACGCGCATTTCTGCCAAATGCCGATTCCAGAAAACCTGATTGTAATACAAAATGCCAAAGGCAACGGCTTTGCCATTGTCTTCAACGATGACGGTTTGGGCGCGTTTGTGGTCTATATCCCGAATCCAGTCGTCAATAGCATCATTTTGGGTGATGTCGTGGCGCAAAAACCATAAATCGGAATCGGTTATTTGTTTGACCATGCTCAAAAGCACGTCACGGTCTTTGTTGGTCATCAGTCTAAAGGTATATTCATCGCCAGAAATAGACATTGTTTTTGGATATTCTTGCATAAGAGGGTCTCCTAATTAAAAATTCAAATGGGGATGTATTATCCGTGCTAGTGGCGGACATACGCTTTGCTAGTCCGCCATTACATCCCTTCAAACAGGTAAATGTGTAATGGCGGACTAGACCTTTTAGGGTCGTATGTCCGCCACACGGATAGTCGTCTTTATTTAATCGGCTCAAATTCATCAATTTTTTGGGCGCATTTAATCAGTTCTTGGGCAGATTTGGTATAGGGTAATAATCCGGGTAGGCTACCTTTTTTGAGGCGCAATTGTCCGCGCATAATCATGCCCAATGGTTGCCCTTGCCCACTAAGGACTTTCATCCAACTGCCATAATTGCCTTCGATGACATAATTGGCTTCTGATGTGGCTTCATTCACGGTTAGGGCGCGGGCATCTTTGCATTTGCCTTTGTGTAAATCGAGGATGACGGCGACATCTCTGGGGAATCCATTGGCAGGGGCGGCTTTCATGACCATCGCTAGTGCGCCTGCTGTCCAGCCTGTAGACGCATCATGATAGGCTTTGCTATTGTTTAGCACCTGCATATACGATTTTGCCCAGCCATCAGAAAACAGGGTAATCCGTTTTGGTGTGAATGGCCTATCGGCTTCTGGTACATGAGAACTTGCCCCATTGCCATTTTCGGCTGTTTCGATGACCAATCCAGAAATTGGGAATGCGGTGTTCGCAACGGGTTCTGGCGCATTTTTGGGTGTGCGTTCAATGATGATGGGTTCAATCGGTTGGACTTTGGCGGCGCTCCGCAATTCCAAGAAGGCGCGGTCTAATTGCTTGCGAATATCCCGAATATCGGGGATGATACCCGCATCTGCCACCAGATTCATGCTAATGCGTTGGTTATAGCTCATGATGACACATGCCATCCCAAACGAGGGATTGAGCGGAAAATAGCCATAACTGTGTTTCATCTCTTTGCCGAGCAAATAGACGGGGATTTGTGGTCCTGCCACATTGGTACACCATGTATGGGCAATCACCGAAAAAGCCAAAGGTGCAGTTGTCCATACCAATGGTTGCGTGATAGATGGCAATAGGGCGGGTAGGGTGAGTACGAGGTCTATCCCCACCGATAGCGAGGAATCTTTCATGGCTTTGCTATAGGTCGCCACTGCATCGAGACGGTCTAGCGGATTTTTGACAGCAAAGGGTATATCTACGGTGATAACCGAGATACGATTGCCAAAAACCTCTTTTTCGTCCTCCATCCGCATACTGACAGGGACTAATACGCGCAAAAAGTTTTGCCCCTCAAAATCTGTCCCCAATTCTTGCAGATAATACATGATGGCGGTGGATAAGATGGTGAGCATCACATCATTGACAGAGGCATTGCGTCCCGATTTGATAGCACGGATTTCTGCCAGCGAAAATTCTGTCCATGCGAGGTTTTGCCGTCCGCTATTTCTGCCGTTGATGGGCAGTTTGCGGATGGGGCGCAGGTTATCGTTGAGCAAATTTGCCACCCCGATAAAAGTTTTACGCCGTTTTTCTTTGTCTGCCAGCAAAGAGCCGATATACGACAATTCGCCACCGACTTTGCGTAGAATTCTGAATCCTTGTGGAATATCACGGCGGATGGAATCTACAATCAGTTTGCCCGTGTCGGGGATGGGTGGGACATCGTATAGGGGTTTGGGGTCAAGTTCTGCTATATCGGGTGTGAGGTCAAAGAGCAGTGTGAGAAGTTCTACCGCCGCCAAACCATCCACCATGCAATGATGTACCTTAAACAAAATAGCGGTGCGGTTATCGGATAAGCCTTCTATGACGTGCATTTCCCAGAGCGGTTTATCGCGGTTGAGTGGGCTAGAGATTAACCGACCTGCTAATTGGCGCAATTGCTCTTCATTGCCCGGAGATTCTAGGCGCAACCGAAAAATATGATTGCCGACATAAAAATCGGGGTCAAACATCCATGTGGGTTGCCCCAAACTCATCGGCGCTTGGACAATTTTTTGCTGATAAATTGGCGCACGATAAATTCTGGAATCTACAAATTTTACTAACTCATCAAAAGGCAATATGCCATCAAAAATACACACTGCACCGATATTCATCGGTGTCTTTTGACTTTCTACATAATAAAATGCACCATCTACGGGACCTAATATGCGCTCATTTTTTACTGCCATGTCGCCTCTCCCTATATAAAATATTTTCTATGTAGTATGACCCAAAACTTTGAGTGCCGCAAGTTCTCCGCTACGGATGAGGCGTTTCTGTGTGTCGTAGGAGAATGAAAATTCTGGCGCGAGAAAAAATTCGATGTCATCAGGGTCTGGATGCACCCAAATGACTTCTTTATACCGATTTTTCTCTTCAAAGCGTTCTTTCCATCGGTTGATACGCTCATGGACAACGGTAATCACCGATTGGCGCAAAATATTGGTCGCGCCCATATCGGCAACGCTGGCACCATTTTCCAGCCAGAGGGGTTGATAGGTATGTGAGATGATAATGCGGTCTGCGAGGCTCACCCCAATATCGGCAGACAGTGTGCGCTTGATTTCGCCATCTATCCAATATTTTCCCTTAATTTTCACGGGGTCAAATAGACCAGGGACGGCGGTGGAGGCACGAATAGCGCGGTGAATGGGGACATCGGTCATAAACGCATCTTCATGACATTCAAAATCGTATAGGCTATTAAAGACGGCTCGCACTTTAGAATCGAGTGCGGTGGCGGTCACATAAAGGTCTATTTCGGTATCGCGGAAATCTGGGGAGGGGAGGAGTGTTCTAAAGAGGTCTTCTATCGCGCTGGAGTTGAACAGGGCGCGTAATTCGGTGGTACTAGACATCACCCGTTCTAGGGTCTCTGCCACCACATCTTTCCCACGCAACCAAGGCATAGTCGCCAAAAACAGGGTGGTTTCGAGGGTGCTTTTGATGGCTTGTTTGGCAATATCGCCATAATTGGGACGGAACAACATTCCCGATGTGAGGCTTTTTACCCACGCATCAAATTTTGGGATATAGACTTGCCCCTGATGCAATGCCGATATGAGTGTCTCTGGGGCGATGCCAGAGGCTAAAAACGCGCCCATCACAGCACCCGCACTCGACCCCACAATTGAGGTCAGGTCGTCTGGTCGGAGAATATTGAGTACCCCAAGATGAAAATAGAAGGCTTTGGTTGCGCCACCGCTTAATACAAGTGCCGTCCCCGATTTTTTTTCTAATTCAGGGATTTCTTCTAAGAAATTCTGACCCATAAAAAACCTATTTTTCAGTATCTATCAAAAAAGTGACAATAAATTTAACAATAGTTCAATTATATCCGCATTTCTACTCACATGACAATGCCAATGACATAAAACCATTTTTTGTGCGGGTATTCTGTTCAAGATGAGTCAAAAGTGCTATGATGGACATATAAAAGTGAATGAGGTGACGCAATGATTGCCGAAAAAATAGACCTAAGCAAATATATCGAAATGCGAAATGACCGTCCGCATATTCGTGGGCGCAAATTGCCAATTATGTTTATTGTATCGTTCCAAAAAGCAAATGATTCTAGTGTTGAAGATTTATGTGACGGTTATACCCTCTCACAAGCCCAGGTATTGGCGGCGCTTTTGTATTATCAGGAAAATAAAGAATTACTCGATAAACAAGACGAATTAGATACTCAAGAGTCACTAGCGTATTTTGAGAGATATGCTCGTGACCGCCAAAAGTGATGTGGGATTTTATCTTGATGAACATATTCATCGCCATGTCGCAAAGGGATTGGTAGAACGTGGTTATCGTGCTATTAGAGCTGTTGATGTTGACATGACTGGCAAAGATGATGATACAGAGCATCTGCCTTATGCCATCACTAATCGGCTGATTATGGTCACCTTTGACCACCCGTTTGGTGGCAGAACACAACAACGAACAGATTATTTTTGTCTTGTTTGTTTGCCATATTCTATCCGTAACGATATCGGGCAGATGATAACGATTCTAGCCGATTTTATAGAGCTATTTGATGAAGAACGTGATGCTGGTCAGGTTTACTGGCTAAGATAAGTTAGAAAAATAGACGAGGTGACGCGATGATTGCCGAAAAAATAGACCTAAGCAAATATATCGAAATGCGGAATGACCGCCCGCATATTCGTGGGCGCAAATTGCCAATCATGTTTATTGTATCGTTCCAAAAAGCGAATAAGGCTAGTGTTGATAACCTATGTTACAACTACACACTAACAGAGGTACAAGTGTTGGCGGCACTTTTGTATTATCAGGAAAACAAAGAGCAATTAGATAACCAAGAGCAATTAGATAACCAAGAAGAAAAAGAACTCTTTGATAGGTATGCTCGTGACAACCGACCATAAAATAGGGCTTTATTGTGATGAACACATCGCACGGGCAATCGTATTTGCGCTTGTTCAAAAAGGCTATCGTGCTATCATGGCAGTAGATGTCGAGATGACAGGCAAAGATGATGATACAGAGCATCTGCCGTATGCCACCACTAATCGGCT
>DAOTUO010000255.1:0-2403 GCA_034436595.1 Anaerolineae bacterium
TGAGGGTATCAGTAGGCAAAAGAACATCGGTGGTCATTAGATTGAGATTCCTACAAATTGTGTGTGTGTCACATAATGCGCTTATTATAGCGCCCCACACCCATTTTGGCGAATAGAAGATGTTATGATGATACACCAAAATGCTATTTTTAGAGTGTAGCTTTTTAGAGTGCAAAAATATACTGTTGGTCATCATGAAAAATAATACACATCATCTCGCAATAAAGTTTGGCAAAACCCTCCGCAATCTACGCTTGCAAGCGAATCTTTCGCAAGAAGAATTTGCACATCTTTGCAAAATTCATCGCACCTATATTGGTTCTATTGAGCGTGGAGAGAAAAATATCACTTTGGAAATGGCAAATCGAGTGGCAACTGTCTTGGGCACATCATTATCGGCGATGATAGCCTTAGCAGAGGATATACATGATGAATAAGCTAATTGATGAGGCAGGCTATAGGGATAAAAGAGACTCACTTCTCAATCATACAGCGTTGATTCTTGCCTTAGAAGAAACATATATGCAATTTATAGCAACTTGTCTCCAAAATAGCACCCAAGCGATTACAGATGATTTTAATAGCGCCATTGAATTAATGCCCTTTTGGATAAATTACCCGCCTTTACAACGAGGACGTGCGCCCACAGGTCAAGCTATCCCATGGCAAGAAGTCGGGGAAACCGTCATCGGCGCTCATGCTATTCGCTCCATAATACAAAAGATGCCTTCTATTCGCCATCCGGGTTTACCATCTGGGGCAGATATTCGGTTTATGACCGATGATGCACTTATTCATCTGGATATTAAAATTACAGGTCCCAATGATAGAGCCGATGAGGTCGTTGCCAGCCCCAATCAGATTTCTGGTGATGGTCAATATTGGGAAAATGGTGGCATAAAAAATGCACCAGTGATTATCAATGGTCAGCGTGCAAGTATGATTTTTCAACCAGAATTGCCACCCTTTTATATCAAAGATGATAAAATATTGGTGTGTCTAACCTATTTCTTGAAAGGTGTATATTCGGTCTCACAACTTGGTAAACAACCATTAGATTATTTAGAACTTATCTGTGTCCCAAACGGATTGCTTGCTTTTATGGGGATTAATTATAATCAATCAGTATCGGGATTATTTATTCCCGGAAAAGATGAACAAACCCATGCAAAAAAACGTGTTCGTGTTCGGATGCACCCACTTGCAACAGTAGATGCTTGGAGACATACTCTAATATGGAAACGTCCTACGGAATAAAGTGTAGTGGTAGTGGGGTGGTCTGATAGTCAAGAGCAGATTGTGCGTCCTCATAATTTTTACGGGCAAGGTAGACATAGTGTTCTGCCAATTCAATCCCAATAAATTGTCTTTTTTCTTGAATTGAAGCAACCGCAGTTGTGCCACTCCCCATAAAACAATCTAAGATAATATCATTTTGTCCAGAAAATAATTTTATGACACGTCTGGCTAATTCTAATGGAAATTTTGCCTCGTGGTCATCATTAGACCTCACCGAAGGGATATTCCAAACCGCCCTAGACCCCCATTTACCCCATTCCTCGCGTGTGAGTTTGTTGCGGTCAACTGTCGTGACACCCGGTTTCCAAAAAATATAAATATATTCAAATTCATCTACCGCACGATACGATAATGTATGCCATTTAGAATTTTGCCATGCAGGGTCTTTTACCCAAATACGGCGGTCATATAAATAGAAGCCAGCTTTTTTTCCTGCACGCTCTATTAACCCACCAACCAAATGCACCCGTGTTTGTGGGGCATATTTGCCACCCCGTATATTATTGCCATTGAGCCGTCTATCTATGGTTTGCTCACTACATCCGAGTAATTCGGCTAATTGATAACGGGTATAAGTTGGATATTTGCTCATTGCCTCAATTATCTGCTCACGAGTGATGGGGCTTTTGCGTTTATTGAGGTTCATTGCCTGAATACGTGGCATTGTTTTATCTGGAAAAACCAAAATATCGGCAATATTAATCACCAAAAAGCCACCGGGTTTAATAATGGGGTAGTGAAGGGCAATAACAGATTTGAGCAAGTTAACCCACTCAGTATAGGAAAGATATTTCTCATAGCTTTTTCCCAAATGATAAGGAGGCGACCAAAAAGCACATGAAATGCTATTAGGGTCTATGTGTTGTAATAAGTCTCTGGCATCACCCTGATGGATTTGGTTAATTTCTAGTGGCATTGGTTTCTCCTAAACTAGCTATTCTAAAGATAGCATAAAATGAGTGGCTGTTCCATCTATAAATCTATACGCCCTCACATGACAACTGTCACACCACATCACGGGTTAATCATATCCAACGTCACTATCAAAACCCCCTGCGCGGACGGAAAATAGAGGTATACCTCATAAAAAAGAGTGGAGAAAAA
>DAOTUO010000256.1:0-2264 GCA_034436595.1 Anaerolineae bacterium
TTTGTCTAGGCTGACGACATCTTCGGGTTGTGGAAAAGCAGTGCGGATGAGCGCCCGTAATTCGATGAAGATGGGGGTATAGGCGGGCAATGCCCAAAATCCGAGTTTGTTCAAATCGGCTTTGGATTCTTCGCCTTCATACAACATATCCCCCGCCATGCACAACATCAGGTGTTTGAGCAGGGTGCTTTTGCCACTGCCCGGTGCGCCTGTGATGACGATGTGGGGCATGAGGGCTGGCGCATCTTCCGATTCTAATCTGCCCCAATTGTATTCACCCAAGCGCACTGCTTCGCGTTCATCTTCGGGCTTTTCAGCTTGTGCCTCTTCGTGACGCGCCACAAAACGTTCCCACCCTTCATCTAAATGGACGCGCCATCCATCGCCTTGTGGCGAAAATCCCTTTAGCGATTTGGGGCGTGCTTGTTCATCATTATCATTGGGTGTGGGGTTATCCACATCATAAAGCCACCAATCTATGATGCCTGTTTTGTCCACAAAAATTTTGAAGGTGATACCCAATTTCAACGGCACATACACATCGAATAGGCTGATGGTCTCTTTGGGGGTGGCATCGAGCAAATAACCCAAACTGAGTTCACCATAACGGGTGAATAGCGAGCGCAGATAGTCCTCATGCGTGGCTTTGAATTGCGGGTCTAATAGTCGTTTGTTGCGATTTAGCACCGGTGGCAGGTCGGTGAGCAATTTCTTCCATGCGAAACGGTCATCATGGCTGGCGAGAAAATCAATATAATTGAGGTGGGCAACGCCGAGTTTTTTCTGGTCATCTTCGCTAACGAGCTTAATCTGGAGGGGCATAATTTTTCGCCCTACCGATTTGGCATAGTCTATTTCTTCTTTAACTTGTGGTGAGGCGCAGGCATCTGGTGTGAGCATGAGTAGCACCACATCGGCTTTATCTATGCCTTTGCGGATTTCTGCCCGCCAATCTTCACCACCAGGGATGCTGACGGCATCTATCCAAATATCGTAGTAATATTCTTTTTTCAGGCGGTCAACAATTTTTAAGACAGCGACTTTATCATCGCGCTTGTATGAAATAAATAGCATTGCCATCTGGATACCCCTTATGGTGCATCGTGCCGAATGAATTCACCATAATTGTAACATCAATTAGTCTATATAACCAATATTGGCGACTGTCGTTTCTCCATTGGAGAATCGGAATCCCCCTGCCCCGCTCATCCCGACTATCCACCTGCTTTTTAACATCTCTTACCTAGAAGGGGGTTTTAGGCATACGGTTTTATCGCCAAATTGCCAATCATCGGGGTCATATCTTTGAGGTTGTGGGTATATAGTGGGATTTGCAGGCGGTATGCCACTGACGCAATCAGGCAGTCGTTGGTGGTGATGCCATGACTCAAGCGAAATCGTTCCATCTGTCCCATCGCCCAATCTTGGTCGGGCGTTCCTATATGGAGCAATGTAAATTCGCTCAGAAGCGTTTTGCAGAAGGCTTGTTTGGCTTTGCTACCTGCACCATACATCACTTCCATCCATGTAACAGGTGTTAATCCGACTGGTTGTGGCTGTGTGTCATACCAAGCGAGAGCAGGCTGATATTTTCGCAGTAGATGAACTATAACGGTTGTATCTACAATGCCTATCATGCTTCAGTATCCCATGTGATGTCATGTTTCATCGCTTGTTCTTGGCGAATCGTTTTGACCCATTCTACGGGGTCTTGAATTTCTGGGTGGTCAAGTTCAATTGAACCGATTTCATCGAGCAGGCGCAGTAAATTCTTGCCCCAATGTTTTTCAGATGAGGTAGAGGGGTAATCGGTATTTAATTCATGCTCAACCGAAGCAACAACCTGTTCAACAAGTTGTAAGCGCTCTTTGGGATTAAGTTGAAGCGCCAATGCGAGTGCTTCTTGTAAGAGTGGACTCATGGGGATGACCCTCATCATTTATCACATGATCAGATAAATCTGATTATAGCACAGAATGGGTAAGGGAGATTATATTGGTTGATAAAGGGCAACAAGACACTTTTGCAGTTTTTTAGGGGTGAAAATAGGTACTTAGAATAGGCAACCACGAAGTTATTCTCTGCGTGAATAGCTGTCCTCGTTGCCGTCAAATAAGTAACATTCGGTTAGTTTTTTGAAAAAGCGTTTTTGACCCCACCCCCATCCCCCTCCCCAAAAAATTGGAGCGGGGGCTAAAACCTCACTTAGAAACGGTTTTCTCCTCCTTTCTCCACGCAGTGGAGGGTCGGTCAAATAAGAAGAC
>DAOTUO010000257.1:0-3809 GCA_034436595.1 Anaerolineae bacterium
TGCCACCATCGCCAGCGCCAAAATGCCCATGCTCATCATCAAAAATACACGGTTGAACTGTCTCATAAGATATTTTTTCCTCTGATAATAATACAAAAAAGAATGCCGATAATATGATTATTATCGGCATTCCTGACTTAAAAGCCTATCCCTAAATTACGGGGGATGGTTTAGCCAGACAAACCACCCGTTGGGCAGACGCGCCAACCGCCACCTTCTTCGATGACAGGCAGACCATCGGCGAACATGCTACTAACAGGGATGTCCACCGCAACACCTTGCACGGTGGCTTTGATTCCACCGCCCAATGAGACTGTCTTGGCGGCTTCGTTATAGGTGTATGTCACACCAGTCAAGTCAACAGTGCCCATTGCTGTCATTGCTTCGTTCATTTGGGCGAGGGCTTCGTCGGTGATTTCACCTCTTTGTGCTTCGCAAGTGACACTGCGGAGAGCGGCGGCATCTGCTTTGAATGTACCTTCTAAAAACGCTTTGGCGGCATCGGTTGGGCTACCGGTAGTGCCACCAGCCCCACCGCAAGCGGCGGCGACCAACGCGACAATCACGAGGACGAGCATGAGCGTAATACGGTTAAATGATTTCATTCTGTTATTTTCCCTTTCAGTTGAAAACTAGATAAGTCCATTATAAGCGAATTGTTAAAACACACAAGTGATAATGCAATGTTACATAAGAATTGGATGAAAACTACACAATTTTCATATCGTGTTAACAAATCACTCGTATTCCACTCATCTAACTCGCTTAACCTTGTGCTTGTTGATGCACATGAGTGCGTCTGATAAAAATGGTATTGTAATTTATCTAGGAGAAGAATATGCGTAAAGTAACTTTGTTTTTTGTAGCGTTAGCTGTACTTGCCATGAGTATCGTCCCTGCGTTTGCCCAAGATGACATGATGGCAGAACCAACCCAAACCATCGCCGAAATTGTTGTCGCCAGCGCCACAGGCGAAGCACCAGAATTTACCATTTTGTTGGCTGCCATCCAAGCCGCCGATCCCGTTGTGTTGGAAGCATTGAGTGGTGAAGGTACATTCACCGTATTTGCCCCAACCGATGCCGCTTTTGCCGCCTTGTTTGAAGTATTGGGCGAAGAAGCCGTTGCCGCATTGTTGGCAGACCCAGAAACCCTCACCGACATTTTGTTGTTCCATGTGGCAGATGTTGGCGTACCAGTTGATTCAACCACAGTGGGCGCAGTCATGGAAATGATGAGTGGTTTTGCCACCATCCCAACCCTCAATGGTCAATTCATTGATGTTGCCGCCGATGAAGAAGGTACCGTCACCATCAACGGTGCTGGCTTAGTCGCTGTCGACATTATGGCAACCAACGGCATTATCCATGTCATTGATGCGGTGCTTGTTCCAGAATCCCGTGACATCGCTACCATCGTCACCGAATTCGCTAGCGTAGAAGCTATGGAAGCCACAGAAACTACCGCAGCCGTTGCCCCAGAATTCACCACCTTGTTGGGCGCTGTGGTTGCCGCAGACCTCGCTGGTGTCTTGTCTGACCCAGAAGCACAACTCACCGTGTTTGCCCCTGTTGATGCCGCTTTCGCCGCATTGCCAGCCGAAACACTCGCCGCAGTCGTTGGTGATCTGGACTTGCTCACCAGTGTGTTGACCTATCATGTGGTCGCTGGTATCGCCAGCACCGAGGCGTTGACCAACATCGCCCTCAACGCCGACGAAGGCTATGAATTCCCAGAATGGTTCGTTGGATTCACCGAAGATGGTGGCTTGGAACTTGCTACTGTCAATGGCGAAAGCATCGTGGTCATGATTGACGACATGGGCGGTATCACCGTCAATGGCGCAACCGTCGTGATGTCTGATGTGGATGCCAGCAATGGTCTGATTCACGTCATTGACGCAGTGCTTGTGCCTGCTGGGGAATAATATCCCTTTGCAACAATAAAATAGCCCCTGTGTACGGACGCGCTTCTGCGCGTCCTTTTGGCATATTTTATCCCCTCCCCACAAAGTGGAGAGGGGATTTTTTATTCACGGGGGCAGGGGGATGGGGGTGCTATAACGGGCATGTGGGGTATAATATGCCTTATATTATCCACCCCTACCCATAAGGCAAACAACCATGCGACCAGAGACCCTCGCCATTCATGCTGGCTACGAAATAGACCCCACCACGGGGGCGCTTACCCCGCCCATTCACCTCTCCACCACCTTTGAGCGCGATATGGACGGCGAATTTTCGCGTGGGTATTTATACACCCGCCACAGCAATCCCAACCGTACTGAACTCGAAACCCGTCTGGCGGCGTTGGAAGGTGGCACAAAGGCGTTGGCATTTGCCTCGGGGTCGGCAACCTTTATGTGTATCTTGCAGGCGCTCAAAACGGGCGACCATGTGATTGCCCCCAACGATATGTACTATGGCATTTTGGTGATTTTGCGCGAGATTTTTGCCGATTGGGGGCTACAAGTATCGTTTGTAGCCACCACCAATTTGGATGCGGTCAAAAACGCCATCCGCCCCAATACGCGCATGATACTCATCGAAACGCCATCGAATCCGCAGATGACCGTCACCGATATTCGCGCGGTGGCGGATATTGCCCATGAAGCAGGCGCGATTTTGGTGTGTGATAGCACCATCGCCAGCCCAATTTTCCAACGCCCGTTTGATTTTGGTGCGGATGTGGTCGTTCATGCCACCACCAAATATCTGGGCGGGCATAGCGATGTGCTAAGTGGGGTGGCGATTATCAACACCATGACCCCCTATGCCGAGCGCCTAGAACGGATTCAGAAGATGGGCGGGGCGGTGCCATCGCCGTTTGATTGCTGGCTACTCCTGCGCGGGATGTTCACACTGCCCATCCGCATGAAAGCCATGAACGACACTGCGCTGGCGGTGGCACACTTTTTGGATTCGCACCCAAAAATCGAGCGCGTGTTGCATATCGGCTTAGAATCGCACCCACAATACGCATTGGGTCTGCGTCAGATGACGGGCTATGGCGGGTTATTCAGCTTTTTGATAAAAGGCGATGCCCAAAATGCCCTCGCCATGACCACGCGCCTACGTCTGATAAAACGCGCCACCAGTTTTGGCGGGGCGCATACCACCATCGAACATCGCGCATCGGTGGAAGTCGGGACGACCACCCCGCAAAATTTGATACGCCTCTCGATTGGGCTAGAACACCCAGACGACCTCATTGAAGATTTGGCGCAGGCGTTGGGATAATCGGCGATGCCACCGAAACCTCATAAATGGGGTTGATATGCCGATTTTATGGGGTTGATATGCCGATTTTATGGGGTTGGTCTGCCGATTTTATGGGGTTGGTCTGCCGATTTTATGGGGTTGATATGCCGATTTTATGGGGTTGATATGCCCATTTTATGGGGTTGATATGCCGATTTTATGGGATTGGTCTGCCGATTTTATGGGGTTAGATTGGCATGATGTAGGGGCTTGCCATGGCAAGCCCCCCGTAACCAACGATAAAAACACGGGACGAGGCATTGCCTCGCCCCTACGCCATACCCGTTTTTTGTGATGAAAATAGGCAAAGCAACCCCGTTCACGGGGTTTTAGCAGGTCAGACGGGTGGTTCACCGCCCGTCGGCAGGTAACATACACGCTATTTTTATCCTATTTTGCCTTTTTAACTACGGACGCGCTTCTGTGCGTCCAGCACCATCCCCTATCACCCACCCGCTTTTTTGCGCTTGGCATCTGCTAGATTATCCCGCGCCACTTCAAAATTTGGGTTGATTGCCAATGCCTTATTAAAATTGGCAATGGCGTTAT
>DAOTUO010000258.1:0-36789 GCA_034436595.1 Anaerolineae bacterium
CATAAAGGTAAAACCCAATATGCTGGCAATTTGCAATGGCACAACACTAAACCCCGTAATCATATTCATGGCATGGCGGATGAGCTTCATAAGGGTGTAATTTGATGTTCCAAATTGGCGCACATCAAAGCGCACTTCTAGCGCAGAAAATTTGTTGGTCGCCCATGTGAGCAATACATCAATCGAGACATACGCACCTTTATAATCGGCAAATGCTTCACGCAATTGGGTACGAAACACCCGATATGCGCTCACTTTGGTGGCAATATCCACCCCCATAGACCCCTGCAAGGCAATTTTGGTAACCCGCGATGCCATATTGCGAAACAGTCCGTGTTGCATTTTTTGGGGTGTGCCATACACCACATCAAAACCCTTATTCAATTCTTCTAGCAAGCGTGGAATTTCTTCTGGGGGATTTTGCAGGTCATCGTCTATGGTGATAACAATATCATTAGTCGCCGCCCGAATCCCACACAACAACGCATTATGTTGCCCAAAATTCCGCATAAGATTAATGCCAGTCACCCAAGTGTGTTGCGCGATTAACGTTTCTACCACGCCCCAGCTATTATCATGACTGCCGTCATTGACGAGGATGAGTTCAAAATTAGTGGTTATTTGCACAAGAATGGGATATAAACGCTCAACCAAAATGGGGAGCGATTGTTCGCTGTTATATACAGGAACAACGACTGAGATACTGAGGGGTTCTGCCATCAAAAATTCCCTAATACTGTTGAGTAAGA
Organism: Anaerolineae bacterium; assembly: GCA_034436595.1. Taxonomy (GTDB): domain Bacteria; phylum Chloroflexota; class Anaerolineae; order Aggregatilineales; family Phototrophicaceae. The sequence goes on from DAOTUO010000258.1 coordinate 750, forward strand.
TTTTTGATTATAGGGCAAACCCCCTAATAGAGTCAATCTAGTGTATTACTCACACGCCGCAATTTGTGCGGATTTGCCACCACATAGACACGGCTAATTTTACCCTGTTCGGTCTGAAAAACAATCAGGTAAGTTAATTTTCCTTGATAATAGATAGCGATGCCCGTCTGACCATTCACAGAGACAAAACGCGGATACGCCTCACCGCCTGCACGTTTAACCAATCCCAAAAAGAATCTGGCGATGCGATCCGCGCCAATAATGGGCAATAATGGCGACTTCACCACCCCACCGCCATCAGACACCAATACCGCCTCTTGGCTGAGGAGTGCCGTGAGATTATTCAGATTGCCTTCTGCACACGCTTGCAAAAATTGGCTGAGTAGAATCTCATGTGCGTGGTCAGATGGCGTAAAACGTGGACGATGTTCATTCACATGCTTTCTGGCACGCGCAAAAATCTGCCGACAATTTGCCTCGCTCTTTTGGAGCATAGTCGCAATTTCGGTGTAGTCATAATCGAACACCTCACGGAGCAAAAAAACCGCCCGTTCAACAGGTGATAGGCGTTCTAATATCACCAAAAATGCCAATGATAACGATTCAGACAATTGTACCGTGTCGGTGATGGGTGTCGGAATCGGTTCTGGCAACCATTCGCCCACATATTGTTCACGTTGCACCCGCGCAGATCGCAAATAGTCTATGCAGGCGCGGGTGGTCATGGTGGTGAGATAGGCGGGGGGCGCATCTACGCCCAGCACCACCTGCCATTTGAGGAACACCTCTTGCAAAATATCTTCGGCATCCATCGCGCTCCCCGTCATGCGATAGGCAATACCAAATAAGCGCCCCCGTTCTGCCATAAATTGCGCTGTTCGCTCATGTTCATCGCTCATACCAGTTCACCCATCGGCACTTTTTGTAAAATATTCGTCACGGCAGATTCCGCGCTAGAAAAACACGCATCCAGCAATATCGCATCACGCCCCACCCAATCTCCCGCCACATATAATCCCTCGGTTGTTGGGATGTGTGCGGTGATATGTTCGGTGGGATATGGACGCGCCTGCGAGACACGCATCTTAGGAATAAATTTACCCGTGATGAGATATTTGCGCCAGTCGGGTTGAATATCATCCAAAAATGACTCTAGGGTCTGCTTATCGGTATGAGCATCAGTTGGTTGATAGTGCGCCACATGCGCCAGCACACCTTTTGCGCCAAAATTAGCAAAATGCGAATGGGTAGAGAAATACAGAGGGGTATCTAGCCCAAAAACCAATAACCGTTTGGGCAGTGGCAATTGTGTGAGGGCAATATCTAGGCACGCGAGGTCTACGGGTTCAACTGCACCAGACCAACGGCGCAAGGTCTCATCGGCTGTGAGGTCATAGGCAACTTTTGGGGAAATTGCCAAGATGACCTGTTGCGCTGTCCACCCGCCATCATCACTATCCACGACAAAGCCATCCGCTTGACGGCGCACATGGGTCACATGTACCTCTGTGTGGATGGTTGCGCCGTTTGTTTGGGCGCGGGATGCCAATTTTTCTGCGATGGCTTGCCATCCACCATCCACATACAACACCCCGTCTTTTGAACTCATCTGAAATTGGCGCAAAAATGCCCCTGCACTATTATCAGAATGCCCAGAATAAGTATTCACCCGCGCCAACATCCGCCACAATAAGCGTAGATTAGGGCGCTTGAAAGTGCTATCTATCCATTCATCAAGCGGGACATCCATCACCGATTCTGGCGAAATCGTGCGGATAATGCTAATTTTCCGCCCCAATTCCACTTTATCCGCCATATTCAACAATCCCGTTTTAATCAGTTCTGATATGCCCGCAGGCAATATATCAACATTGCCATTGAGATGCCCATAGGCGGTATTGCGAGGAATACCCCCTGTGGGGCGGATGCCAAATTCATTGAGCAGGCGCATCGCCACCCCGCCCCGATAAAGCGCACGCGGTCCGATGTTGGCAGAAAATTCCCCCACAGCATGACCTTGTGCGCGTCCGCCGATATGTGCCGATTTTTCTAGCAAAACGGCTTTATGACCCGCATCTATGAGCAAATTCAGGGCGGCTAATCCCGCAAATCCCGCGCCAATAATCAGTGTGTCTGTGTGTTGCATCATGTTTTTCTCCTCATTCGTTTTTGATATTTGCTAATCTTGACGAATGAGGGACAAATTTTGTGACACATAGCGCAAAATTCGTGCTATAATCAGGCAAAATTTTTGTAAAGAGGTGTTATGGCAGGGCAAAATCTGAACAACTAACTTTTACTGGGCTATTTCCCCAATAGCATCAACTATCCCGCGACTAGATGACATAATCATCGTGCGGATGTTTGCCCTATAAAGTTTTTGATTTCAGATGGAGCGATACCATGCCATATAATCTGCTCAAGATTAACATTGTCTATTTCTGCACCCGTTTTCATATCTATATCCACGCCTACGCCCTTTTATTGCAAAATCGCGGACTTTCCCTTTTTCAAATTAGCATCATCGAATCGGTTGTCATTGCGTCTATTTTCCTCATGGAAATTCCGACAGGTATTCTAGCGGATAAAATCGGGCGCAAGTGGTCTATTACCGCATCGGTATTTTTGATGATGTGCGCCGAGTTACTCTTTTTGTTCAGTCGCAGTTATCCCACCTATTTGGTGGTGGCACTTCTGACAGGCACAGGCTTTGCATTTGCCTCTGGGGCAATAGAGGCACTCATCTACGATAGCCTACCACCCGATGACCGCGAAAACACCATGAAACAGGCGATGGGGCGTTATGGGAGCATCGGACAAATCGCCTTTTTCCTCTCGCCATTGGTCGGCGTGTTTGTATTAGGTGATTTGGCAGGCGACCGATTCGATTTAGCCATCATCATCACCGTATTAGTGCTATTTATAGGGATGATAGCGTGTCTCACGCTCAAAGAACCGCCGTCCACGTGGGATGCGAGTCGCCAGCCTGTCACACAAATTTTTCGGGATGGCATCGGTAACATCCGCCATAACCGCCCACTGCAACGGCTTATGGCGCTCATCGTCTTTACCACCCCGTTTAATGGATTATTGGTGACAACATTCGCCGCCCCCACCATGACTCAAAATCAGATTGAACCACAATGGATTGCGTTGGCGCTCTCGCTCGGCAGTTTGTTGGCGGTGTTCACGCAACGCATGGTCGTGAGGATAGAACAATTTTTGGGGAAAAAATGGGGATTAACGGCGCTTATCGTTTTGCCGAGTCTCTCGTGGATGCTACTAGGGGTCATGAGTGGCAATATGGTATGGCTGGTAATTGTGTGGATGTATGCCACCAATGATATGCGCTATCCGTTGATATCGGCATATCAAAACGCACTCATCCCAGACAAAAACCGTGCCACGACCCTCTCGCTGATGAATATGTTCACCAGTTTATTTATCGGTGTAGCATCACCCATCTATGCGGCAATCGGGACATATTCTCTGCCAGTGGCATTTATGGCGATTGGCGGGGTGATTTTTCTAGGGGCAATCGTGTCGCGGGTGGATAAAATGACAACCCCGCTATCAGAGGGGTGATTGATTTTCTCTTGTGGCTGACTCGTATATCAGCCACAAAAAATATCAGAAATTTACGCCTTCACCTTTTGCACCGATTTGAGCAGACTGCCCACGATGCCATCGGTGCTAATGCCTTCTGCCATACCTTCAAAATTGAGCAATAGCCGATGGCGTAATGCCGATGGCGCGACAGCTTCGATGTCATCAAACGACACATTAAATCGCCCTTCTAGCAGAGCATTAATTTTCGCGCCCAAAATCATCGCTTGTGCGCCCCGCGGAGATGCACCATAGCGCACATAGCGACGCACCACATCGGGCGCAGAATCGTTATTGGGGTGGCTGGCGATGATGAGTTCTGCGACATAGCGCGTGACATGGGTGGGGACGGGCATATTTAGCGCCAATTCGCCCATCTCTATCACTTGTGCGCCATCCACGACTTTTTCTGCGTGGGGCGAAATATTGCCTGTGGTGCGTTCTATGATGGTCACAAGGTCATCCACAGTCGGAAAATCCACATCAATTTTGAACATGAAACGGTCAAGTTGGGCTTCTGGCAGGGGATACGTGCCTTCTTGCTCCAATGGATTTTGGGTGGCGAGGACGAAAAATGGCAAGTCCAGCTTATACATGATTCCGCCCACTGTGACGGTTTTTTCTTGCATGGCTTCTAATAACGCCGATTGGGTTTTTGGGGTGGCGCGGTTGATTTCATCTGCCAGCACCAAATTGGCGAAAATGGGTCCACGTTGAAAGCGGAACGCCTTGCGCCCATCTTCGGTATCTTCCATGACATTTGTGCCTGTGATATCAGACGGCATGAGGTCGGGTGTGAATTGGATACGGTTAAATTCTAGCGAGAGGGTATCGGCTAGGGTGCGGATGAGTTGCGTTTTACCCAACCCAGGAACACCTTCTAGCAAGGCATGTCTGCCTGCGAGGACACAAATCAATACCTGACGCACAACGCTATCTTGTCCCACAATGACCCGTGCGACTTCTTGTTCGATATTACGGGCGAGTTGACTAAATTCTGCGAGTTCCATAGGTATATTTTGCTCCTTTTTATGAGGGCATGACATGTCATGCCCCTACAGTTAATATCGTTATTTGCGGACGAAATAAATTATGCCCATGCTAATTATCAGTTTGGGTGGATGTCGTTGGTGCAAGTGACGTGAAATATTGCCGAATCACATCACGTAAGCCCAATGGAATATACCCTGTTTCTAGGGCGGTGCTTGCCTGTCGGGAATAACTGTTGAATACCTCGTTGTATGGGACGGTGAGATTGCCCGATTCATTGTCGGTAAAGTCGCCTTCACGCAGGTTTTCATCGTTAATGTCGGGCGCGAGGATAATTTCTTCACCATCCCCTTGCCCGCCTAGTCGTTGTGGAGCAAATACCGCCTCGTATTGTGCTTCACCACGCACAGTATCGGCATCTCCCTCTTGTTGGTCTACCTCATTGAGTGTCAATCCACTGGTATCTTGGCTTAGGTCGGCATCATTATCCCCACCCAAATTATCGGTTGGGCTGTTATTATCCAGTGTTGTGCCTTGTGCCTGTGGATTTTGTTGGCTCTGGTTCTCGCTATCGGATTGGCTTATTTCGTCCGATTCGCTTTGTGAGGGGTTCTCACTATTGCTAGGGTTTTCGCCTTGCGTGTCCCCTGTTTGGTTAGAATCCCCTTCGTTGTTACTTTCGGGATTTTCATTCTGATTTTGTTCCCCTTGTTGTTGCTGTTCGCCTTGCTGATTTTGGGCTTGTTGTTGTTCTTGTTGTTGCCCTTGTTGCTGTTGCTGTGCTAATTCTTGTTGTTGCTCTTGCATTTGCTGGGCGGCTTCTTGCAAATTTTGGGCGGCTTGTTCATTTTGTTGCTGATTGGGGTTTTGCGCCAATTGTTCCTGTGCTTGTTCAAGCGCTTCTTGGGCGGCTTGTTGGTCGTTTTCGTCTAATGCCTGTGCCGCCTCTTCTAATGATTGCGCCACCGATGGATTGTTCTCACGCAATTGTTCGGCGGCATCGCGCAGGGATTCTGCCTGTGATTGATTTTCCCCAGATTGCTCACCAGACTGATTTTCTGATGATGAATCTTCATTTTGTGCGTTTTGCTCTGCCAGTTCTTCCTCAATATTTTGCAAGGCTTCTGCCAGCGATTCGGCGGGATTTTGGGCATTTTGCAAGGCTTCTAATGCCCGTTCTAATGCCTCTCGTTGTGCCTCTGACCGACCTTCTGCCTCTTGTGATTTTTCTTCGAGGAGGCTTTGCACATCGCTAATAGTAGCGAGGGCTTCATCGGCGCTCACATTGGGGTTTTCGAGTGTTTCGAGGGTCACTTGCAAGGCTTGGAGCAATTCTTCACGGGTGGCAGAATCGAGTGAGGCATCGTTGGCAATATCTTCTATCAGGTCTTTGACCTCATCGGCGCTTTGGTCAATTTGTTGTTGTTGTGCTTGTGCTTGTTGAATCGTCTGGGTATTTGGATTTGGCAAAATGAGTAATATTGCCAATATCACACACACACCGACCATAATCGCCCAATCTAAACGGCGAATAACCAACGCCAAATGGCGTTTATAGGCAAACTCGGTGGCGTGTGTTTGAGCATCGGCAATCTGTGCAGAGACCAATCCCGCATCGCCATGAATCGTTCCATCTAGCAATTCTAACGCGGTGGACAGTCGTTCTTGTAGGTTAAAGTGTCTATCAAAATAACGCGCAGAGACAAGTGGGTCTCTGTGTCTGAGAAAAAACCATCCTAAAAATCCTGCCATAAATGCGACTATCGCCACGATGGTGATGATGAGGATGTCGTGTGGGGCAAATATGGGCGAAAATCGGGCAAAGACAGCTAGGGCTATCCCAAAGCCCAATGGGATGAGTAATAAGCGGGGCAACCAGATGAGTATTTTTTGTATCCGCCACCGTTTATCCCACTGATGTAGGGTGGTGACGAGGACGGTATAGTGCGGGTCTGTGGCGGTCATGCAGTTAAGTCCTGTTCTCTTTGACAGTCATGGGCGATAATCAGATGCGCTTCGTCAACCGATTTGGCTGTGCGCCACGACTGCGCCCGATATATCTTTCCAAATAATTCTATCATGGAACGGGTGAATGGCGATGACCCCGCCACCACAATCAATTTGACCACAGGGGGCAACTGTTCATCAAGCCGTCTAAATTCTGCCAATGCACCCAATGGCATGTGTGGCGATTTTGTCGCGTTGGCAAGCACATCTATGCGATGTAGGCTATGTTGCCCCATCTCCATTGATATACGAAATGCCTCATGAAAATCGTCCCATGACCATTTTTCTGCAAAATCCCAACGGATAATTGTATGCGCGTCATCGTCATCCCAACATACTGTGATGCTCATGGTCTTTTGCTCCCTAGATTATCTTATTTGCGAGCGAAAATATTATGCTTCCACACGGCGCATCCGCCGTACCGCCAAAACGACCATCACCGATGCGAGAAACAGATAAATCGCTGTAAATGACACCCAAGGGGCAATCACAGGCAGACGACTGCTATCGCGCAAGATGACCTCATAAAAAAAGAGACCTTGTTGGTTCACTAGTAATTCTTGGGTGCGGAGTGCGGTGGCGATGGGGTTAAAACTACTGGCGATGGCTTCGATATATACCACCACCCCTTGCGCGAGGACACTGGCATTGACCCCAGAGAAAAAATCGTTCAAGAGGCGTGTGATGATAGACAACCCCAGCCACAAGCCAACCGTCATCACCGCCGCCAATGTATAGGCACGCACACTCGCCGTCACGGTACGCTCCACAGTGGTCGAAAAATATAACCCGACTGTGCCAAAGGTAATCGCCATGACCATCAATATCAAAAAGGCAATCGCCACTTCCACTTCTGTCACCCCACCAAACAAAAAGGCGATACTCTGCAAGGGAATTGCCGCCAATAACAGCAGAAAAATATAACTGAGGGCAGATTGTAATTTGCCGATGATAAAAGATGGCTTGGGGAGCAGGGTGATATGAAGCAAGTCGTATGTTTTGCGTTCACGTTCATTGCTGATTGCGCCCGCCGTGAACGCAGGTGCGATGAATAGGATGAGCAACATCTGAAGCCCAACAATCCCCGCAAACAACCGCCGACCCAATTCACCCGTGACCGATGTGAGGGTGATAGGCGAATTATTCCGTTCTATCAGATAGACCAAAATGGCAAAGCCACTCATCAACCCCAAATACACACTGAGGACAACAAATGCCCGTGCGCCCCGCATCCGTTCACGCAATTCTTTGAGCATCAATGGATTCATGCGAAATGCCCGCAAATCGGCACGCAGGGCAAAAAACAAATATCCGCCAAAACCAATGGCGACCAGCGCGGGTGTATAGATGAATGTGACTAGCAAGGCAATATTCACCACTATCCACAACAAAAGTGCCAATGGCGACCATACCTCATGTGCGATTACACCGACCATCACCCAAATTGCTATACAAATATTGCCCACCGACAGCAAAATGGCGATGAGCAGGGCAATATCGGGTGTGCCAGAAAATCCGCTTAGGGTGAGGCTGGCGAGTGTGCTAAAAAGTGACGGGTTGTTGACTGCCGATATAATGCCTGCAATCGCCAACAAAAAACTGATTGCGCCATAGGTCAGCGCACCATATCCCAACCATTTACCCGCATGGGCAAGGCGGACTTCGACAGGGGTGAGCAAATCATCTTCGTAATATGGGGTGAGGGTTGTTTCCATAATTGTGACCTCTATATAGACGGTAGATATAACTTCTTTGACAGAACATCCATATTACTCATACTTATCAGTGTATTCAATCTAAAGACATCACACAATAGAACTAATTATGGAATATTTGTGGAAATTGTATGGATGACAGCGCCTAGCAAGCGTAGCCCAAAAGCCCATTTAATGGATTCGGTTTGGGTGTATGCTAAAAAAACTTTACTTTGGAACAATTTTGGTTTAGGAAACGTCTATAATCCGTTATAGAATATAAAGGAGTAGGGTGCATTGCTTTAATGCGCCTCCGCAAAGTGTATGGTAACAATCTCACAAAGGGTCACTATGCCAAATGAAGGGCAACAACCACCCACACGTCAGACCACACGCCGCCAAAAACCAAGTGCAACACGGCGGGTTATTCAACGCGGATTAGTCTCACAGATTAGCACCGCACTCTTTCAGCCGATGACATTCTATGAAACCCTCCCGCCAATGCGCCAAACCCGTCAATGGCTATGGGTCGGATTTATTATTTTGGCGATGATTGGACTCAGTGCCGTTCAACAGGCAACCGCCACACCATCAACTAACAATACCGATGCCATCGCCCCTATCCCCGACCCGTTTAGCGACTTTGGTGGTGAAATTATTCCCCCAGAGGGTGGATTTGACTTTGGTTCACCGCCCATAGACCCCAATGCCCCCGCCACTGGTGGCGATACGCCTCAAACGGTGAATAATTGGACAACCGCATTGGTGGCGGCAAGCCAATTGGTATTGCTGTGGGCGGTACTGAGTACCATGCTCATCGTTGTGCCAATGTTCAAGGGCAAACCACCGCAATTTGGCGAAAATTTGCAAATCGCCATTTATGCCAGTTTGCCATTGGCTGTGATGGCGATACTCCAACTGATTTATATCGCCGCAGGCGGTGTCATGGGAAAAGCAGGGTTATCTGGTTTGGTGGATGAAATCCCTGCATACGCCGCCACAGACCCATTTGTGCAGTCGCTTATTTTGTCTGCGACCTCACAGACCACCTTATTTATGCTGTGGTCGTTGATGATGGTGTATTTTGGTGGACGTGCTTTGTTGGGTGGAAACCGCCTTATCATCTTTTTGGTGATTGTGGCGTGGGTGGCATTGTTGGTCATCATGCCAGTGGTCACAGGGACAATCCAAGCACAATCGGCGGATGGGGTCACGGATATGCCCCCAATGGATGACACCCTAAATGGCGAGTTTGGTGATATGCCACAAGGTGAATTTTTTGACTTTGATACCAACGAAATGCCAGTGGATATGCGCCCAGAGAATCCAGATGATATAAACGGCATGAATTCCATAGATGAAATGCCGATAGAACCCGAAATGACAGCAGAAGCAGAAATGCCGATAGAACCCGAAATAACCCAAGAGGCAACACCATGAAAACATCACGGATGCCACAACAAAAATTTATCGTCCGCGCCAAAAATATCCGCAAGGATTTTCGGCTGGGCAATCAGTGGGTACATGCGCTCAAAAATGTAGCATTTGCTGTGCCAGAGGGACAGTTCACCACCATCATGGGACCGAGTGGGTCTGGTAAAAGCACCTTACTCTATGTGCTGGGTGGGTTGGATAAAGCCAATGACGGCATGATAGAGGTGGCAGGAAAAAGACTCGATACCATGCGTGGCGATGACCTTGCGGCATTTCGGCGGGATACCATTGGGTTTATTTTTCAGGCGTTTCATCTTGTGCCGACTATGACCGCGCTAGAAAATGTTGCCCTGCCCGGTGTCTTTGCGGGGATTCCCAAGCTAGAACGTGAAGAACGTGCCTATGAGCTACTCGAACAACTTGGTATGGGGGAACGCACCGACCACCGCCCCAACCAGCTATCGGGTGGGCAACAACAACGGGTCGCCATTGCGCGGTCACTGTTCAATGACCCACCGATTATTATGGGCGATGAGCCAACGGGCGCATTAGATAGCAAGACGGGTGAAATTGTCATGAACATGCTCCGTCATTTGTGCGATAAAAAAGGAAAAACCATCTTAGTTGTGACACATGATGCCCATGTCGCAGAATATTCAGACCGTATGATTCAACTCAAAGATGGCGAAATTATTGAAGATACGATGCTCAAATCGAATCCGCTCAAGCGGATTGTGTAATGTAGGTCTATAAAGGATATATCAAAATGATGTCGCGTAAACCCATTTTTCGTATGATGCTGTTCATCGGCTTGTGCTTATTGACCTTTGCCGTGTGGGGTGCATCGGCACAAGAGACCACCCCAGAGCCTACCGTTGCTCCCATTAATTTGATTGGTGTCGAGCCATCGGTGGTGCAAGCGGGTGCAGAGGTACGCTTGTCTATTATCGGCAATAATTTCACGCCCAATACCACTGTGCGCGTGTGGAATGTGGGTTTTTTGACCACCACCTATATCAATCCAACGGCATTGACGGCTGTTTTGCCCGCTAATGTGCCAAATGGTGTGTATGTGGTAGAAGTGAGCGATCCGCTAAATGGTGTGGCAAATCTGCCCAATGCGCTCACGGTGATTTCTGCACCATTGCCACCACCCACGCCGATTATCATCCCCACCATGCCCCCAGAACCGGGTGAACCGAGTTTGGTGGTGCAAGGATTTTCTGTATCGCCTAGTATTGTGAATGCAGGCGGTTTGGTCACATTGCGTTTTGATGTGATTAATCGGGGAAGCCGACTCGCACAAGGGATCTCGGTGGCAATCGAAGCAGGGGCGAGTATATCGCCTGCGCCTGGTCAAGCCAATGCCCTCATACCCGATTTATTTCCCAATGCCGTCGCTAATGCCACATTAGGCGTATTGGTCGCTTCCAGCGCCCCAGGTGGCGCATTAAACGTGCCGATAAAATTGACCTACCGCGACCAATACGGCACAAATTACACCGCCACCGCCACATTGAGCGTGACCGTTTCAGAAGATAATACCGCCCCACAATTGATGTTGGCACGCTATTTGGTCACACCATCCCAAGCCCGTGCGGGGGAATTGGTGACGGTGGAGGTGATTGTCACCAATAATGGTACAGGTGTGGCGAATCAATTGATGCTCAAGGTCAATGGCGGTGGCGTGTTGCTACCCGGTTCACAAGGTGATACCTTCTCTTATGGCGATTTGACGGCGGGTGGCACAGCGAGTTTTATCATGCCCCTGATTATCGCCACAGATGCCAAAGCAGGTGTGCAGGCGCAAACGGTGTCATTGACCTATATTCATGGTGGTGAAGAGAAAAAACTAGAGACCAGTTTTACCATGACGATTGTCGCCAGTGTCCCGCGTGAACCATCGCTCCTGGTGAGTGCCTATGACGCGGGGACAGATGTGCTTGCTCCTGGCGACCGTTTTACGCTCAATATCACCCTGAGCAATGTCGGTGAGGTCGGTGCAGATGGTTTATTTGTCACATTCGGCACGGTAGAAGCCCCCAGTGAAGGCGGTAGTGGCTCTGGTAGCTCCACCACGCCTAGCACCGTATTTGCCCCATTGGAAACAGGCGGGACGCTTTATGTTGGGCGCATCGAAACCGATGGCACAGTTGACCTCACGCAAAATTTTATTGTCAATGGCACAACTGCCAGTGGGGTGTATAGTTTGCCTGTCACATTGCGCTATCGCACACCGTCCAAGACCGACCCCGTGCAGACCAATTTGCGGATTAGCCTCATCGTGATTAGCCCGCCAAAATTGCAAATTACCCATGAAGCGCCATTGCCAGATGTGGCAGAAATTGGGTCATTTATCCCGTTAGCGATGGTGATTAAGAATATCGGCACAAAAAATATCGAAATTCCTAGCATTGTCGTGAGTGTTGATGGGGGTGATCTGGCAGATATTGCCGAATTTACACCTGGTGTGATTGCCAAAGATGCCACATCCAATATCAGCACAGGGATTATTCCCACCCAAGCAGGCACAATGATAATTACAGTCACCTTTAGTTATATAGACGACCTCAATGCCCCGCGTGATTTGGTCTATACCTATGAAGTGGAAATTTCTGAAGCACCACCCATGCCAGAAGACCGTGATTTCGATTTTGTGCCAGATGACTTTGATGCGTGTCCAGATGAAGGGGATAACGGTTTTGGTGTAGACCCCACTGGGTGCCCAAATCCGCCAACCCCGATACAACCCCCCACAGAAGAACCACAAGCCGATAGCGACCTATTGGGACGCTTTATCCTGGGCTTGTTGGGATTGGGGAGCTAAATTATGTTCTATGAATTGTCACAACTAGCCATTAGCAATTTGTTGCGAGCGCGAGCCAGATTAGCGATGACGGCGGGCGGGGTGTTGGTAGGCACTGCCGCCGTGATTTTGCTCATCGCGCTCACCATTGGCTTGCAACAAGTCGCAGAGGCGGGCATCGGTAGCGATGCCACCCTCACCGAGATTGATGTGTATCAAAATTGGGAATTTCAGGGCGACCCAGAAAACGCCCCCAAACTGGATATTGCCACTGTCAATAGTTTTTGGAAAATTCCGGGTGTGCAAGCGGTTATTCCCACCATTGGGCTACAAACGGGTTACTTGGTGGTGGATAAATATTATGGTGGTGCATGGACACAAGGTGTAGACCCACAACTCTTTCCGTATATGGGCATCACCTTGCAATCGGGCAGATTTCCTAGTGCTTCGGGTGAGGTGCTGATTGGGTCTGCGGTGGGGGAAAATTTTTATGACCCCAACGCCACCGAATGGACTCCGATTAGCCTCGATTTGCTCACCCAAGCGCCCACATTGGTCTTAGAACGTTATGACCCCGATGGCGTGGTGACACGGCGCGTCAATCTGATAGTGGTGGGGGTGATTCAGGCAGGCGGGAGCTATGACTATTCGGTGTATATCCCCATTCAAGATGTTCTTGGCTACAACGAATGGTATACAGGCGCACCCATAGACCCCAAGACATTCGTCTATGAAAATGTCAAAGTCCGCGCCAAAGACCGTGAAGTGACCAACGCCGTGACCAGCGCCATTAAAGAGATGGGTTTTAGCACGGGTGGCATGGGCGAATTTTTGAATGGGTTAAACAGCTTTTTTGGCACGATGCGCCTCATGTTGGGCGGGGTCGGTGGGGTGGCGTTGTTGGTGGCGGCATTTGGCGTGGCAAATACCATGACCATGGCGATTTTGGAGCGCACCAAAGAGATTGGTCTGATGAAAGCCATTGGCGCACGCGACCGCGATGTCATGACCATTTTTCTCATCGAAGCGGGGTTAGTGGGATTTGTCGGCGGGTTATCGGGTGTTGGGACGGCGCTATTTTTACAGCAAGTGATTAATCAGGCAGTAGCGACTGCCACTGCCGCAGGGGATGGGTCACAAGGCGGGGGAATGATGTTTTTGCCGTTGGATGTGTCGCAAATTGGCGGTAATCTGATGGTTATACCTGGTGAACTCATCGCCTTTGCGCTGATTTTGGCGACAACGGTGGGGGTGGTGGCGGGGTTATATCCTGCGTTGCGTGCGTCTCGAATGCCACCTGTCATTGCGCTCAAATCGGAATAATAGAGATATATGGTGATGTGGCTGACTAGCACGCAGGCGGATGAAGGACGGTTTAATGTGGCTTTTGATGACATCTAAGCCGTTGCACCATCGGCATTGCGTCATCGGCTGTTGCTCAATTTTGAAGGCATGGCAGAAGGCATTAGCACCGATGGCATCGTGGGCAGTTTGCTCAAATCGGTGCAAAAGGTGAAGGCGTATATTTTTGATATTTTTTATGGCTGATATACAAGGCTAATTTCTTTATCCGGTGGCTGACATACGAGCCTAACGGCTCTAGTCAGCCAGTACATCCCGCTTGCCTATTATATGCCGGTACTGGCTGACTAGCACGCAGTGTGTATGTCAGCAATATATATATATTTCAATCAAAGTGAAATTTGGTAGGATGTAATTTATCTTCTATCCATCGTTCTGGATTAAGGGCAATATAGGATTTAATCGCTAAATAACTCTTTTCGTCACGGATGATATGGTCATAAAAACTCCGATGCCATAATTTATCTATAAATGGTTTCCAATTAAAACCCCGCACCCCTTGAATATACGCATTTGTGGTCATTGTCTTAAACCATCGAATGCCTTGTGATAAACTCACAGGCTGTTGATGTGTTGTATCTATCAAAATAATGGCATGAAAATGATTGGGCATCACAACAAAATCATCCAAATTGAAACACGCGTATTTCGGAGACAATTTTTGCCAATAGGATGTAATCATTTCACCCGCAGGCAACAATAATAATTTGTTATCTACAATATCACCAAACAGACATTCCCCATTTTTCACATAAATCGTGGTGAAATAAAGCCCATTGCTGGCGTAATTATAACCCTCTAAACGCAGTTTTTTGCGGTGTTTTTCAGTTCCCATACAATGCTCCCTTTATCCGGTGGCTGATATATGAGCGGATTGCTTTATTTTGTGGCTGACATACGCGGTTGTATATTATTTTCTTGTGGCTGATATACCAAGGCTAATTTCTTTATCCTGTGGCTGACATATATTATTTTCCTGTGGCTGACATACGAGCCTAACGGCTCTAGTCAGCCAGTACATCCCGCTTGCCGATTATATGCCCGTACTGGCTGACTAGCACGCAGTGCGTATGTCAGCCACAAACACCAACAACCGCAATAAATCTTATCCGCCCTGCAACCGCCTCAAGTCGTCTACGCTGATATGACAGCGTATAAAATGCCCATCCCCTGCATCTTGCCATGGGGGTTCTGTCTGCTCACAAATATTGCCGATTTTACGCGGACACCGCGTATGAAACCGACACCCTGTGGGGATTTCTCGCGGACTTGGCACATCCCCTTCTAGGCGGATGGCATCTTTTTTGCCGTTGGGGTCAGTGGATGGATTCGCAGACACCAGCGCCTCTGTATATGGGTGCGACGGCGCTTTATACACCGCCTCCACACTGCCCTCTTCTACAATATGCCCCAAATACATCACGGCTATCCAATCTGCCAAATACGCCACCACATCCAAATCGTGTGAAATGAGCAAATACGACACACCGCGTTCTGCCCGCAAATCTTTGAGCAAATTGAGTATCACCGCCTGCACACTCACATCCAATGAGGAGGTCGGTTCATCCGCCACAATCAACGATGGCTCGGCGGCAAAGGCGCGGGCGATTACCACCCGTTGTTTTTCGCCACCGCTCAATTGTGAGGGGAAGCGCGTGGCATATTCGGGTGTGAGCCGTACCGCCTGTAATAACTGATGGATGCGTTCTTGGCGTTCTTCCCGGGTTTTCAGTTCACCCAATAGCAACAAATTGCGGTTAATGGCTTGTCCAACCGTTTTATACGGATTAAGCGATTCATCTGGATTTTGGAATACCATCCGCAAGCGCCGTAATGCCTCTTTGGGGCGATTTTTGAGCCGTGTGCTAATGGGCATGTCGCATAGTTCAATATCCCCGCCATCAGGCGTTTCTAGCCCCATAATGACCCGTGCCAGTGTGGATTTGCCACTGCCACTTTCGCCTACGATGCCAAATGTAGACCGTTCCTGAATACTCACATCAACCCCATCCAAAGCGCGTGTGGGGCGGTATGGCTTGCGCGTAACCATGTCCCATAATGTGCGTTTGCCAAAATATTTTTTCATCCCCCGTATTTTGAGGACATGCCCCTGACGCGGTGGCGCAAAGGTATTATGGGCAATCGGCTTTTTCTTTGCCTCAATTTCGCCACTGATAATCTCGCGCCAGCGCCAACAACGAATCGTATGCGACTGGCTCATCACCTCCAATGGCGGTTTTTCTGCGTGGCATTTTTCGGTTGCTAATAAACAGCGTGGCGCAAATACACACCCCGTTGGGCGCTCTATCAGCGAGGGGGCAATGCCGTCTATGGTGGGAATACGGGTATCTGACCCGTCTAACTGACGGGGCAGGCTCATCAGCAATCCCGCCGTATACGGATGGACAGGGTGTGTATATAAATCGGCAACGGGGGCGCTCTCCATCACTTCACCACCATAGAGCACCGTGACCACATCACAAAATTGTGCGACTGTGCCTAAATCATGCGAGACATACAGCGCCGCCGCTTTATTTTCTAGGATTAACCCACGAAATTCGTCTAAAATCACGGCTTGAGTGGTGACATCCAATGAGGTGGTCGGCTCATCTAATACCAAAAATTGCGGTTGGGTGCTGAGTGCCATCGCAATCGCCACCCGTTGGCGCATACCGCCACTGAGTTGATGCGGATATTTCCGCGCCACCTCACCCGCATCGGGGATTTTCACCCGTTCCAATTGGGCGATAGCATGTTCCCACGCAGAACGCCGTGAGTGTTTTTCGTGACGGCGCGTGATTTCTGCCATTTGTTCCCCAATCCGATACGATGGATTGAGCGCCGATAGCGTATCTTGTGGTACAAGCTGAATATCACGTCCCCACACATCCCGCAATTTTTTGGGGGATAGCTGGTGCAAATTTTCCCCATTAAAGGTGAGTATCCCGCCACTGATACGGGCATTTTCTGCCATATAGCCCATCATGGCGAGCGCCAATGTAGATTTGCCACTGCCAGATTCCCCAACCAATCCATGAATTTGCAGGGGATAAATCGCCAGCGACACATCATGAATGACATTCACCCAATTGCTTTGCAGGGAATATTCGATAGATAAGCCATCGGCTTGGATAATGGGGTCGCTCATCTCATTTGCCCTTCATAACGGAATACTCGGCGCAAGCCATCTGCCAATAAATTCACGCCAATCACCAAAATGGCAATGGCGGCGGCGGGCGACCATAACGACCACGGCGCACGCAACACTTCCCCACGAGCCTCATCTACCATCCGCCCCCAATCGGGTGATGGTGGTTGCACACCCAATCCCAAAAATCCGAGCGAGGCAACCAAAAATATGGCATACGAAAAACGCAATGCCGCCTCTACGGTGAGTGCGGGCAAAATACTCGGTAATACCTCGCGGGTGAGGATATAAAAGGTAGATTCTCCGCGCAATTTGGCAATTTCGATATACCCCTTAGCGCGAATATTGAGCGTGGCGCTCCGTATCACACGGGCGATAATGGGGATGTATAGCACCACCACCACCAGCACCAAGCCTATGGGGGATGCACCCAATAATCCGAGCATGACCAGCGCCAAAACCAGCGCAGGAATAGACAGCAGACTGTCTAATAGCCGAGAAATAATTTCATCTAGCCATCCGCCATAATAGCCGATGGTCATGCCCAACGCCGTGCCAAATAATACCGAAAAAAAGGTGGCAATTCCGGGTAGGAGCATAATATCGCGTGCGCCCCATAACACACGGCTGAGGACATCGCGCCCCTCTTTATCTGTACCGAGCAGGTGCGCCGATGACGGTTCTGCACGTTGCATCACACGCCCCGCATCATTGCGGATGAATTCATCATATTTATAGGGGGCGATATGGCTACCAAAAAGTGCCAAAAAGACAAATATGCCTACAATGATGAGTCCCAGTAGGCTGAGAGGACGTTTAATGAGTTCATGTATCATGAGGATGCCTTATAGGGATGGCAAAATACCATCCCATGCGTAGCAACTTAACAATAAAACCAACCCCTATCCCCCCGTCCCCCTTATACCCACTGCGTGGAGAAAGGGGGAAAACCTATTTTCGGGGTGATTTAGCCCCCTCTCCGCCCCTGTGGGGAGGGGGTTGGGGGTAGGGTTAAATGCCTTAAGTTACTGTATATGGGATGGCAAAATACCATCCCTATACAACAATTTCTTAGTTCATCTGCACAGTACGGAAATCGGTTTGACCAGGGAAGGGGTGCATCCGCAAACCTTCAATATTCTGATAGGTCGCGCCAATCACAGACGCAAACCACGGGATAATCACAGACCCACGTTCTGCAAAAATGGCGCTAATTTGCGCGTAGATGGCGGCGCGGTCTGCCAAATTAGAGGCGACAGCCGCTTGTTCTACGAGTGCGTCCACTTCGGCATCGGAGAAGTGCGATTCGTTATAAATCCCATCTGTGATATACGCCTCGACAAAATAGCTTTGTGGCACAGGGCGGTCTCCCCAACCCGTAATGCCCAAATCTACCTCTAGCCATTCAGTATCGGCATAATAAATGCCTTCTTCACGAATGAGGATATTCACATCAATACAACCCAATGCCCATTGTTGTTGCAAGGACACCGCCAATGATTCGTAATTAAACGAATTGACGACATAAAAATCGGTGGACAGACGTTCTTCGCCAGTGGCTTCTAAAATCAAGGCACAGGCGGCTTCTGGGTTATATTCTTGGTCCATGGGCATAAAGAAATCGGCATATTTTGGACCAATGGGGTCGTTATTGCCCACGATACCGAGTCCCGCTTGAACCGTATCGAGCAATTCAAACCGATTGGTCGCCAGCTTAAAGGCTTGGCGCACACGCACATCCTCGCCCAATGCACCCTCATCGGAACGAATACGAATCACAGGGTGTTGGTTGGTTGGGACGCTCAAAATAGCGATATTGGCATCCGATTCGAGGGTGAATACTTGGTCTACATCCACTTTGAAAATAAAATCAACTGCCCCACTACGGAGCGCATCAATTTGGGTGAGAGCATCATCAATGAAGATAAATTCCACACCATCTAATGCGGGTTCATCCTCACGCCAATAATTTTCGTTGCGAACAAATACAGCACGTTCACTGGGGCTATATTCGGTGAGGATAAACGGACCTGTGCCATTGACACCATCATCCAAATCACCAGGGGTCATATCGTCTTCACTGAGCATGAGTGCATGACGGCTGGCAACGCCAAAAATAAAATCGGCGTTGGGGGCAGATAAGGTAAAGACCACTGCATAATCGCCATCGGCGCTAATTTCAAACTCACCCATGAGGCTAACCGCAGGTGACCCCAATTCTTGTAACCGATTGAAGGTATAGACCACATCAGCAGAGGTAAAATCTGACCCATCATGAAAGGTGACACCTTCTACCAACGGAAAGCGATAGGTAAGCCCGTCTTCACTAATTTCCCATGTAGTAGCAAGGTTAGCGACAAGGCTACCATCTGCTCCGACTTCGATGAGGTAATCATACATGGTACGATTGAATAAAATTTCGGGGTCATTTGAGCCTGTAGCAGGGTCGAGGTTGATGGGTGCATTCATCCCCACACGCAATACCCCGCCACCACCTTGGGCGCTCACAACACCAGAAAATGCCAGTACCCACACCAGTAGCATGAGCAAAAATGGTACTTTTTTATGGATGGTCATCGAAATTTCTCCATGTAGTAAATTAAAAAAACGCTAAACACATCTGTGCGTTGTCTCACAGATGTGTTTAGCGTAGCACATATTACCGAGTCTTGCAGAAAATCCACCATTTCTTAAGCAAAGCTAAAGGTTTCGTTCTATTTGGCGACATAACCGCCATCGGTGGTGGCGACATAGGTCAAATTGGATGTGAGAGCAATAAAATATTCTTCCCACGCCATTTCGCCATAGCAATCTTCCACCAACACATCATAATCATCGGCGGGGAGTGTGATAGCGACACTACCACCATCTGCCAAGAAATCACCGACCAAGTTGCCGCCCCAATCATCGGACGAGGACGATGAAATATACACGCCACACACATCATCACCCGATTGATTTAACACCCCAAAGACATAACTGCCTGTGTAATCGGTTTCTGTATCTTGCTCATCATATTCGACATCTTCATCTTCAGGCAAGACATCTTCAGGCACGACATCTTCGTCATCAAACTCAGACCCTTCCACAAAAACATCAAGCGAATAATCACCACTTAACCATCCGTCATAGGTAGTGGTAACCACGATATAGTCGCCTGTTTCGGTGAAGGTGTAGACAATCACAGCATTAAAATTGCCCAAACTATCATCATCTTCTGCCAATACAGTGGAATAATCTGGCGAGAGCAAAATGAGATATGAGTCGAGTTCATCCGATTCCATTGTGATGGTGAGTGTTTCGCCTGCTTCGGCATATACAACCCATTCTTCATAACCAAAATCTTCGTCTAATCCACCATCTACCTCAATAACACCACTATCACCTTCAATGGGTGGCAATGGCACAGCCGTAGGCACAGGTGGGGGCAATGGGTCATCATCAATGGGCGGATTATTGGTATCGGTAGGCGGTGGATTATTATCGGTATCGCTATCTCCACTATTGGTAGGCGACCCATATAGGCGTTGAATCGCCAAAATATCGTCACGTTGAAGGGTGGGGGCTGTGCCAGAAAAAGCATACATCACGGCACTAGGGTCATCGCTGTGGTCTAAACCCAATGCGTGACCAATTTCATGCAATGCCACCACATAAAAATCGGTGTCGCCACCATCAAATAATGACCATGGCTCTGCATCATCAAAGAAAATATCCCCGCCATCGCTAGGGAAATACGCAAATGCCAGCACATCCCCTTCTGTGCCAAATTCTGGGTCATTCAGCGTGAATGACAATTCTATATCGGCATTGCCCGATGATTCAGAAAATGTGAGCACAGACACCGCCGACCAATCGGCAAAAGCACGGCGTACCGCCTCTTGTGCAGAGGCACAATCGAGCATAGCGGGGCAATTGAGCGTCCGATAGGTGATAGTGGTCTTATCCCACTTATCCGCCAAGACAAAACGCATCCCGCGTGATTCTGGAATCCGATGAATATCAATCGGGGTGGGTTTATCCTCTTCACCTTGCTGGGCGCTGACAAAAGCGACCATCATCAACGAGAGGTTCATCAAAAGAATGATAAAAATAGCTTTAATTAGTCGCATAAAGTGTCCTCATCAACAAAAATAAGCGTGCGATAATCAGATTGTAACGTAATTTTTATATTTTCACTGTGAGTATGTAAAAAAATCTTTGCAGTTGCGTCTATAATGTAACTATCCGATGATTATGGAGACCACCGCATGACCTTACACCCCATAGACCCACAAGCCAAACTGACTATGCACAATGCCAGCAAAATTTTGCTCACCATGCGGCTAATTGGCATAGCCCCCTTGCCCAATGGCTTGCGCCATAGCCTATTGCCCTCATTAAGTGAACCAGCGCTCACCACAGGCGTATTAACCTTTGGTGGCGATTTACGCCTCAATTTTGTCAATCCAAGCATCCACCATGTGCAAAACGGCGAAACGCTGTTTGATATTCCGCTTGATGGGCATAGCCAAAAGTCACTTTTTACCCAAGTCTATGCGGAATATGCCAAACTCGGCATTTCACTCACACCACCACCTGCCAGCGCAGACCATATTACCGATGACACCCCATTTGATATTTCGCCAAAAGCGACTTATGCCCTATACGAGACGATGCTGTCTGTATATGGCTGGATTGCCAGCGCCAAAGCCCGCTTTTTAGGCTTCCAAACCCCATTGGCATGGTGGGCGCATGGCTTTGATTTATCGTGCCTGTGGTTTGCAAGCGGGACAGATGACCAAAAAGACCCGCATATCAATATTGGGTTTTCCCCTGGTACACCCGATATTGGCGATGCCTATTTATATTTTTATACATCCCCTACCCTGCCCGATATGGAAAAAAATCTGCCCAATGGGATGTCTTGGACAGGAGAAAGTTGGCACTATCCAGGGGGTGTTTTGCGCTATGCCGATATTCTGGCATCCACAGACCCCGCCAATTTGGTCATGAGTACCGTATGGCAAATTTATAAGACCGCCAGCGCAATGATGAAATAATCCCCAAAAACACAAAAGGGCGCACGATTGCGCCCTTTTTGGTAGTCATACGCTGTAAAAGGTGATTATTCTTGGACAATCAGCACTGTTACCATGCCAAACATGCCATCTGGACCTTCGGCATGAGACAAAATATGGCAATGGAATGCCCACACACCGAGTTCATCACAGTCAACGATAACATCATACCGTTCACCAGGGGCAATATTGAGCGTATCACATAAATAAGGCATCGGGAGCGGGAATCCGTCTTTGGAAAAGACCAATTGAGGGATACCATGCAAGTGCATGGGATGAATCATCAGACCTTCATTGAAATAACGTACACGGATTCTATCGCCTTTTTTGGCGATAATGGGTTGTGTATAGGGGAAGCTACGCCCATTGATAGTAAATTGCCCCAAACCAGAATCATTCAATACGAGGTTATATTCGGCACTAACGACTGGCTCACGGGTTTTGTCCTTGGGTTCAATAATCAATGCGCCCAATAACCCGCGTGTGACTTGTTCTGCCGAATTATGATGCGAATGATACATGTGTGTTCCCGCATTGCGCGTGGTGAATTCATAGGTATAGATATCACCAGGGCGAATCACAGGTTGGGTAATCATCGGCACACCATCTTGGGAATTTTCAATTTTTAGCCCATGAAAGTGGATAGCGGTGCTTTGGGTCATTTCATTGGTGACAATGAGGCGGATTCTATCGCCTTCGGTCACGCGAATTTCTGGACCAGGAACAATGCCGTTATAGGTCATAGCGACTGCGACAATACCCGCTTCGGCTTCCCATTCGACTTCAGTACATGTCAGGCGGAATACCTTCACATCACCATCTAGCTCATATTCAAGTGGTGTCACCCAAAAAGTAGGGTCTGTGCCAATGCCTGCCAAGAAAATATCTACCCGTTCTTGATGATGAGCATCCATCTCTTGCCATGTCATTTGTGATTGCGACACACCATGCCCAACAGGGGCATTGGTCGCTTGTTTTGGCATCGCATTGGTGAGCGACTTTGCGCCCACTGCGCCTGCACCAATTGCCACTGCCCCAGAAGTCCCCGCAATTTTCAAAAAGTCACGCCGTCCAAGTTGTTTCATTGTCATATCTCCTGATTAAAATTCATTGATGTAAAATATAATTCGATACGGGGAAAAGGTCTCCCCCACTATATCCAATCGTTATTGACCAGCCAATTGGCTCACATAGCCGAGTAAATTACGCAAATGCTCATCGCTCAATTCTGGGTATCCCCCACGATAAGCATGAACAGAAACGGTGCCAAAAGCGGGAGGTGTGATGAAAAGGGTGAATAGCGCGTCTTGGTCTATGGGCATCCCCACCAACACACTATTCATCACCGTTGGGCTACCTTCGCCATTGATGCCATGACATTGCGAACAATACCACGCATAATCTTGTTGCCCTTGTGCGACATCTATGGGCGCTATATCGGCTTGCACTTCTGGAGTTGCTTCAATCGGTGCAGTGGGTACAGATGATGAGGTATCATCGCTTGTGCCCGCCAAAACACCCACATAATCGAGCAATTCCCACAGTTGGTCATCGGTTAATTCGACATATCCCCCACGATAGGCATGGGTGAATAGACCATCGAATGTGGTGGGCTGTATGAACATCTCAAATAGGCTATTTTTATCTATGGGCATCCCCACCAATGCGCTATTTTCCATCATGGGGTTGCCTGTCCCGTCTATACCATGACATTGTGAACAATACCACGCATAATTTTGTGCCACAGTACCCACGGGTAAATCTGGGGTCGGCTCAACACTTTGGGTTGATTCTGCGATCATCGTGGCTTCTGGCGTGGCGATTGGGGTCTCGGTTTCGATAATTTCTACCGTCTCGGTGGCTTCTGCCTCTGTTGTGGGGAGTGCAATCGCATTCACATTAATCGGCACAAATTCGCGTTGTTCATAGACCACGGGGGTCTCTTCTGCCAAGTCATTAAAAACAGTCGCGCCATTTAGACTACGGATATAATCCACAATTTGGTGAATACTGTCATCCGAAAGCGCCGTGTTGCCACCTCTGGCTGGCATTGCCACACCTGTCGTATTCAATGGGTCTTGGGTGGTGCGTCCCACAATGATAAACGCCACCAATTCATCATCATTTAGCCCGTTGACAAATGCGCGATTGACCAGCGATTTACCCAAACCCGAAATACCCTGCAAATTGATGCCATGACACGCAGTACAAGCATTACCATAGAGCCGACTTCCCGCCCGCACATCGCTGGCAAGCACCGTCTCTAGCCCACTCGCCATCAATTCTAAATGGTCACGCGGGGTCGGTTGTGCCATAATTTCTTCTGTTATGGGTATAATCGCCACTTGAGTTAGGCGGGGTTCAATGCGGGTGGAACGGGGCGCAAATGCCACCAACATCACCGCAAAAACACCGAAGAACAGTAACGCAGGAAAAATAAGATTTTCCTGTTTTGAGGTGGGTTTCCTATCCATGCGACATCCTGTTTTTTTATCCATTAGAAAATAGCTATTGTTTTATTATTCATGACCCTCATAAAAATCTGTAGTGACATACATAACAGAAAAATAATGACGTATATCGGCTTATATGAAGATACACATATATGGCTATATCAACTGCCACTTGCTATGCACGATGAACCTCTTTATAATCCATGTAGATTAGTCAGGATTGACTAGTCCATTTAGAATAAGAGGATATGGTGGTATGTATCGTGAATTATTGTTATTGGGGGTATTGCGCCAAAAGCAGATGCACGGCTATGAATTGCATGAATTCATCAACCGCGATTTGGCATTTTGCACAGGCATCAAAAAACCCACTGCCTATCATTTATTGCAGAAAATGGCAAAAGAGGGCTGGATAATCGAAATTCCAGAGCCTAATCCACCCACCAACCGCCCACCGCGCACCGTTTATCAACTCACAGAAACGGGTGAGGCGACCTTTTTATCGTATTTGCGTCAAAATCTAGCCACCTATTCACCGTCATACTTCAATGGGGATGTGGGCATCGCCTTTATAGAAGCCCTCCCCACAGAAGAAGCATGTGCCTTGCTTGAACAGCGCAAAACTGCACTGACAGAGGCATATAATGCGCTCAATCACCCACACGGGGAAGCGCATGGCAAAGGTGGTATGTCGCTCATTATTGAGCATCAACAACGGCATTTATCCACAGAATTGGCATGGATCGATGAAGTCATTGCCCGTATTCGCAACCATTCATAGCAACCATTCATAGCAACCATTCATAGCAACCATTCATAAAGGAAAAAAATGACATGACCACCGATGTTTCTGCATCACCAGAAAAACTCGATTTCAAGCGTATTTTGCCAATTTTCGTTATCGTCTTGGTAGATTTACTCGGTTTGACCATCATCATCCCCATACTACCGTTATATGCAGTACGTTTTCAGGCAGACCCGTTTGTGATAGGCATGTTGGCGGCGACTTACCCCCTCATGCAACTCATCGGTGGTCCGCTACTGGGCGGATTGTCTGACCGATTTGGGCGCAAGCCAGTCCTCATCGCCAGTCAATTTGGCACATTCATCGGGTTTATCATCTTGGGGCTGTCCAATTCGTTGCTCCTACTCTTTCTATCCCGCATCATAGACGGGTTATCTGGCGCGAATATCGTCACCGCACAAGCCGCCATCACCGATAGCACCACCGAAAAAACGCGCTCGCAAGGACTCGGGCTTATCGGCGCGGCATTTGGATTGGGCTTCACCATCGGACCCGTCATCGCCATCATCGCCTTGCAATTGGGCGGTGGCAATTATCAAGTGCCTGCATTTGTGGCGGCGGGATTTTCGTTTTTTTCCATCATCCTTAGCACCCTGTGGTTCAAAGAGACCCACCCCGCAGAAAAACGCGGCGAAAAGAATGCCAGTCGGGGCATATTCGTGCTAGGCAATCTCAAGCGCATGGTCAAAAATCCCTTCATTGCGCTATTGTTGGGGCTAATGTTCATGCAACATCTCATTTTTAATGGGGTAGAAAGTCTGCTATCGCTATTTACCCTCAATCGGTTGGGCATGAGTGGTAGTTGGAATGCCATCTTATTTTTACTCATTGGGGTGATATTAGTGGCGATTCAGGGCAAATATATTGGGCAGTGGACACGCCGTTTTGGGGAGCGCAAACTAATTTATAGCGGTATGGGCTTGCTGGCAATCGGGCTGGTTTTTCTGGCTATCACACCCGCGCAAACTGTCCCCAATTATTCTCGTGAAGGACTAATAGCCGAATTACAAGGCGCTGAGGTGACAGATAATACCGACCAGCTCACCCTATTGCCACCCGATGGTGATAATGGCTGGAGTGGCGTGATATGGATTGTGTTGGTGATGTTCCCCGTCACCATCGGCGCGAGTGTTTTATCACCGAGTATCAACAGCCTCATCACCCAAAATGTGAGCCAACAAGAAGTCGGGGTGGCATTGGGCGTAAGCGCCTCGCTGATGAGCGCGGGCAATGTCATTATGCCACTGCTTGGCGGGGCAATTTTTCAGCTATTTGGTGGTACAACCTTATTCCTCATGGGTGGGCTAGTGATGGGAATAATCTGCCTATATTCCTTCAGAGCATTGAACCCTTCTGGCTCACTTGTGACTGCTAAAGATTAATCATGACCTCATAATTGGTTACTTGCATAATCAGATGAGATGTGTTAAAGTGTATGTATCGTTAGGTTAGTTGGAAAGGGAGGTGATCGGTAACATGTTCGATTATTTAGGAGGGATTGACTCCTGAAATTCTCTTTCTGGAATGACCTCAGTGGTCAATTCCGCTAAACAACAAACCAGCGACCATGTGTCGCTGGTTTGCATTTAGGATAAATCCGTCTATGCTCCCCCAAACCATCACCATAACCTCTTTGACCATCAGCACCTACCCCTTTTTGCTAGGAATCGGAATTATTTTGGGTATCGGCATCACCGCGCTATATTATCGGCTATCATTTGTCACGCCACTCAGCGCAACAGTGGATATTTGCCTCGCGGGATTCATCGGCGGACTAATTTTGGGACGTGTGGGGCATGTGCTGATTCACTGGGCATATTTTTCTGAACATTCATTAGAAATTTTATCTATCAACGCGGGGGGACTCAATTGGCATGGCGTGGTCATTGGGGCGGTGACAGGCATGGCGATTTTTAAGCATATTTTTCATAGTGATATGCGCCTATGGGTGATATTAGAAGCGTGGGCATGGATAATTCCGCTAATCGGATTCATGGGCTGGTGGGCATGTAGCGCATTTTCGTGCGGATATGGGGCAGAAGTGGGCAACCTAACCGATTATCCCGCTGTATTGGTATGGGAAGCACGCGACATCAACGGCATGATTGCCCCCAGATTCGCCACCCACCCACTAGGCATGTTGTGGGCGGGTGTGGTGATAATCATCAGCGCCAATTGCTTTTGGCGCGGATGGCTCGTAGGACGACGGTTTGG
This sequence comes from Anaerolineae bacterium, assembly GCA_034436595.1. GTDB lineage: Bacteria > Chloroflexota > Anaerolineae > Aggregatilineales > Phototrophicaceae. The sequence goes on from DAOTUO010000258.1 coordinate 28,329, forward strand.
ATTTTCCCTCATGCTCTGGTCAATGGGTATGTTATTACTTGGCTATTTGCGCGGAGATACCATACCGTTTTTATCTGGCTTACGCATTGACCAATGGCTCGATGCGCTCATGCTCATTTTGGGCGCAGGGTATTATTTTTGGCATCGCAAAACCGCATCCCTATATCCGTTGTAAATATTCCGCCTCAACGGTTTTAATCGCGTAGCGCCTATCGTCAAATGCCACTGTGACTTCTTCTATGTCGCCATCTTTTTTGCTCAAAATCACGCTCCCACGTCCAAATTTTTCATGAGATACGCTATCGCCAGAGCTAAAACGGGGTTGTGGCTTATTGGTCTCTTGTGTCTCTGAAAACGGGATAATCTTGGCACGAATCCCCATCTGGCGGGGCGTGTTTGAGTCTGGTGGCGATGATTGGGCGGGTTTTGGCTTGATTTTGGGTGGTGGCATAAGCGACACATTCCACATGGTTTGTTGGCGTGTGTTGCGCTCCAATAAAACGTGTTCTGTCTTTGGCGAAATGCCCTCTATATCATCACTGGGCAGGTCAAATAAAAATTGTGATGGCACAGTCGTCTGATTAGACCCAAATATCGTGCGCCGAAAGGCATGGGTCAGATAAAGATATTCTTTGGCGCGAGTGATGCCCACATACATCAAACGGCGTTCTTCTGCGAGTCCATCGGGTTCATCGAATGAGCGCGAATGAGGCAATAACCCCTCTTCTACTCCTGTCAGGAACACTGCCGAAAATTCTAACCCTTTGGCGGCATGGAGTGTAAGCAATGTCACCGCATCGCGCTCGCGTGATTCGCCATCGGCATCCGCCACCAATGCCAAATCTGCCAAAAATTCTGATAGCGATAACCCCTCTGCTTGTGCTTTCACCAATAACCCGCGTAACTCTTGAGCGTTTTCTTGGCGTTCTTGTTCTTGACGGGTATCATCGCTAATTTCGTGCAGATACAGGCTAAAATGAATACTGTTGGTGATGTCATCAAATAACGCTGTGAGGCTTCCTTGCCCCGATAATTTGCGCCATTTGGCGATAAGTGCCACAAAGTCGCCTATCATACGTGCTGTTTTGGGGGCGAGTGTGCCAAAATCATGCGCCAATAGGCGATCATAGCCCCGTTGGAGCGAATTATCACACGATTGTTGTACCCATTCCATAAAATTTTGGAACGATTTATCACCAATGCCCCGTTTTGGCACATTGATGATGCGTTCTAAACTAATTCTATCGTTACTGCTGTTGACCACACGCAAATAAGCGATAAGGTCGCGGACTTCACGCCGTTTATAAAAGCCCACCCCGCCCACCAACCGATAGGGAAGCCCCTCACGGATACACGCTTCTTCAAAGGCACGCGATTGGGCATTGGTGCGGTACATGATGGCAAAATCTGACCATGCCAGACCCGCTTTTTGGCGCAATGCCTCTATTTGCTCCAAAACATACTGCGCCTCAAATGCCTCGCTATACGCCTCTTGAACAACCACCTTGCGCCCACCCTTGCGCTCTGTAAACAACACTTTGGGCGTGCGTTGCTTGTTTTTTTCGATGAGCGCACGGGCGACATCTAGCACACGCTGGGTAGAACGATAATTTTGGTCGAGGATAATCTGCGTGGCATCGGGGTGGTCTTTGCGAAATTGTGCCACATTGCGATAATCTGCCCCACGAAATCCATAAATGGCTTGGTCTTCATCGCCCACCACAAAAATATTATTCTGTGGATTTCCCAGCAACCCCACCAGCGCATATTGCGCGGTGTTAGTATCCTGAAATTCATCCACCAGCAAATACATCACCCGTTGCTCATATTTTTGACGCACATCGGTATTGTTGCGGAGCAATAACACCATCTGCATGAGTAAATCATCAAAATCCATCGCGTTATTATCTTGCAACACCGATTGATAACGCGGATACACCCGCCCAACCATCTCACCAAAATAATCCAGTGGGATAAATTCATTGGGGGTGATAAGGTCGTTTTTGGCGGCAGATATGGCATAACGTAGGCGCTCTGGCGGAAATTTTTTGGTGTCTATATTGGTCTCTCGCGCCGCCTGACGCAGTGCTGTCATTTGGTCATCGGTATCAAAAATCGTGAAGTCGTGTCCATAGCGGGTGTTGTTGCCCTCTCTGCGGAGCAATCTGGCACAAGTGGCATGAAATGTGCCAATTTGCAAGCCACCCACACGCCCCCCCAATAGGGTATTGAGGCGTTCTTTCATCTCACCGGCGGCTTTGTTGGTAAATGTCACCGCCATAATATTTTCTGGCGAAATATGCTGATGATAAATCAGATGGGCGATGCGGTGTGTGAGGACACGGGTCTTGCCACTGCCCGGTCCCGCCAAGACCAATACTGCCCCATCACCTATTGTCACGGCTTGTTGCTGTTTATCATTTAATCCCGCAAGTAAATCAATCATCATCCCTATCCTTTTCTATGGGGTTAGATTGTAGCGCACATTGCACCATTTTTCATAATCTATATATCCCATAACCCAAAAATTGGGTAAAATTATAAAAACACTTTTAATGGCGATGAAAGCTAACTGAATCCTTTTTTTGAATATAAGCGATAGAAGCCATGACCGTAGCGACTAATTATCAAATTATCACAATTAGTACAATTCCCCAATTGGTAAATAGCTTACAAGCTAATTTGCCAGAATATCATTTTTCTCAGTATGACACCATTAACAGTGCCATACACACCTGCTTATCATCACTCCCCGATGTGATTTTATTTGATGATGATTTGGGCTGTGATACATTGCTCACGCATCTCAAAACAGTGCCACAAGGCGATAAAATTCCGCTTGTCTTGCTACTCAATGACGATAGCGAGGCAACCATCACCCGTGTGACCCAATTGGGATTTTTCGATTATTTGCTCAAACCCATACGCCCCGCGTTGGTGGGGTATCGGATTCGGCAAATTCTTGTCCTCAACCAAATTTATCAGATGCAACAGGCGCTACGCCAAAGTGAAGAGCGTCATCGCATCATCTCTAATACTATCAGCGATTATGCCTATTCATATATTGTGTTGGAGGACGGCTCGCTCAAAAAAGAGTGGAGTACCCAAGCCTTTCACGACATCACGGGCTATAGCTTTCAGGAGATGGACACCAACGGATGGGAAAAACTCATCCATCCAGATGACACCTTGCTCGCAATCACACGTTATCAGCGTCTTATGCGGGGAGAACGTGATGTAACTGCCTTTCGCATTATCACCAAATCGGGTGAAGTGCGCTGGTTACTCGACCACGGCTATCCAATGGTGGATGAAAAAGGACGTGTGACCCATATTTATGGCGCGGCACAAGATATTACCCAACGCAAAATAGACGAAGATACCCTGCGCCAACAAGCCGAAGAACTCCGCGCCCGCAACGAAGAACTCGATGCCTTTGCCTATACAGTGGCGCACGACCTCAAAAATCCGATTGCCAGCATGATGGGATTCGCCAGCCTCATGCAAAATTATTATCACAAAATGGATGAGGAAAAAATTCTGGAATATTTGGGACTCATTACCGAGAGTGGTTATAAACTCAAAGATATTATCAATGCCCTGTTGCTATTGGCAGGTGTGAGCAAAGAAAAACAACCCGATAGCATCCCGCTGGATATGAAAATTATCATCGACGACAGCAAAAAACGGGCATCGTCTCTGATAGAAGAGATGCAAGCACACATAGAGTATCCATCAGACTTTCCTATAGCGATGGGTTATGCGCCATGGGTCGAAGAAATTTGGGCAAATTACATCAGTAACGCGCTTAAATATGGTGGCAGACCCGCCCACATCACTCTCGGCTCAGATGAGCCACAAGATGGCATGATTCGGTTTTGGGTACGCGACAACGGGCGCGGACTCACCGATGATGAGCAGGGGCGCGTATTTACCCCATTCACACGGCTCAATCAGGTGAAGATAGAAGGTCATGGGTTGGGATTATCTATCGTCCAGCGCATCGCGCATCGGCTTGGCGGTGAAGTGGATGTGAAAAGTGTGGTGGGTGAAGGCAGTGAATTTAGTTTTACACTGCCCGAATGGGATGGGCGGATATAGGGGCTTGTCTTATGGCAAGCCCCACACATACACCACACCACTAGCATCGAAAAATAGCATCGCAAACCCGTCTGGAGACCAATCTACAAAGACTACCCGTTCCGTCTCTGGGTTAAGATTGGCGCGTACCACCGTTTCATCGGTGATTTGGGTCATATCCCATAAGACTGTCGCACCTTCAAACTTACTGGTGAGCAACATCTGGCTATCTGGCGAAAATTGCGCCGAAATACGTCCCTGCCCCATATTGGGGAGATAGGCTAAAAAGGCATTACCCGCCTCGCCAGACCATACCATCATATCGGGAATATCACCGCCATTGACCAAAAATTTGCCATCTGGAGAAAAAAGGAGCAGGCTTTCTGAGCCACCCACACCCGTTGGCAAGCTATGAATAAATTGCCCAGAACGGGCATCCCATAAAATAATCAATTCATTGGTGGCAATGGCTATTGTGTCGCCATTGGGTGAATATGCCATGCGAATGGTTAGCACACCCGAATTGGTAAGGTCGTGGAGTATAGTGCTATCACGCCAATTCCACAAGAAATTACGTCCATCTTCGCCACTGCTAACGAGTCGTGTGCCATCGGGTGAGAATATCATGCTCCTGACATTGGTCTCATGTGCCGAAAAAACCGCGAGTGCGAGACGCTCTGGCATATCCCACACATAAATTTTGCCATCACTGCCACCCAACGCCAGCCATCCGTTCAACGGGTCATACGCCACATAGCCGTTAAATTGCTCATGCCCCGAAAAATTCGCAATTGCAACCCCGCTATCTGCACCATAAATCGTCACAGTACCATTTGAGGCAACCGTATACAATTCACTCTTATCGGGCGAATAAAACACAGCAGAAGCATTTTGACGGGTGTTATTGAGCATAAATTGCCCTGTAATCAAATCCCACCCGACTAAATTGGTGTTATTTAAGCCGACCAAGCGTGTGCCATCGGGCGAAAACGCATAGGTGAAGATGGTACTCGGCATCCCACCAAAATCGAGCCGTCCCAAATTTTCTATCTCCGCAACGGTTTGACGCGAGATGGGGCGGGCAGGTGAGCGCCATGCGGGTGCTGGCGGAATGGCTGTGCTAAATGTCTCATTGGGTCCCGCGACAGTAGGTTGTGGGGTATTGATGATCGGCGGTGCAACACTTGCACATGCACCTAATATGACCATCACCACAAAAAAAACGATTGTCTGATGCAATCTCAATTTAGCCCACCTTCTATCACATCTAACGTCCCCACCAATAAGGCATAAATCTCTATCTGATTTAGCCCACATTCGCCTTCAAATGCCTCTATATCGCCATTTTCATTAAGGTCTACACCCACATTAATTTCTCTGGCGATACGAAGCGAATCGCGGGCTTGTTGGGTCACAGCTTCAACATTATCCGATGCCAGCAATTCGCGTTCTAGGCGCACCACTTCTTCTGCCCGTTGGCGGGTATTTTGCAAACATACCCGAATAAATTCGGCATTACTCTCTAACGAGGATGTCGAATGGGCATCATCTAGGACAGCATTGATGAGCGCCTCGATTCTATCGGAAAAGACGAACACCCCAATACCTCTACCCGGATTTTCGCCACGACCACTACCATCATAATCTATCATTTCACCCAATAGAATATTGACGGTGTGTTCGGCATGGATATGCAATGTCGGAACAGTCCGCGAACCCGCCGCCAAACCCGCATGTTGGGCGGCGATGGTCGCTTCGAGATTGATACCACTGAGCAAGCTCCCCTCGCGCACCCCAGCGGGTGAAGTAATCAGCAATTCGGTGACGAGTTGCAACAAACTTGGGGGCAATTGGGCGCTATAACGCACGGTATCACTCGGCGCAGATACCGTTGCATCGGTCTCACGGGTGATGAGCATGGCATTATAGGTGGCAGGCAACAACACGCCATCGGCATTGACATATCGCAAGGTGGCGCTACCCAACGCATCGAGGGTTAATTCGCCTAAATTGAGCGGGGGTGTGTCTACAGCCGTATTCACCAACCATGCAATATAAACCCCGCTACCACTCAATTGCAAATTATCCACACGGACATTTGCCGTATCGCCCAATGAATTGGTGGTGGTATAACTCACCCTGCCAAATGTTGGTATCACAGGACGCTGTGCGACAACGACAGGTGTTTCGCTCACACGTACAACAGGCGTGTTCACGGTTAATTCCAACCCGTTGTTAGTGTTATTAGTCATAATAATGACCACCAGCACCATCAACGCGATGGCGATAATGGCAAATCCTCCCAATAAAATAAGCGGGTTGGTGCTTTGTTGCACAATGACCGTCTGTGTATTGGGATTGGTATCGGATTTTATCTTGGTGACAACAGGCGCACTGGTCAATTTTGCGGTGAGATTGTCATTGGTGATGGGTGTAAGTGGGCGTTGAACAATGGGAACTTTGCTGGTGGCATTAATCGCCTCACTAAATGCCTCTGCAAATTCTTGTGCGGTAGCATAACGCGCATCTGGGTCTTTTGCCAATGCCCGTGACATCACCCCATTTAAATGTGGGGGGGCATCTGCTACAAATTCCTCTAAATTGGGAAGCGGGTCTTGCACCACACGCAACATCAATTGCAAAATAGACGGGGCATTAAATGGCAATTTGCCCGTAAGTGCCTGAAAGACCACCACACCGAGCGAATAAATATCTGCCGCACCCGTAATTTCGAGTCCTTGTGCCTGTTCTGGCGACATATAGGCGGGCGTACCAACCACATTTGTCCCGGTTAAGCCAATATTCCCCTCTGTAATTTTTGCAATACCAAAATCGGTGAGCAACGCATGACCTTCACCATCCAGCAAAATATTGGCAGGTTTAATATCACGATGGACAACACCCTGCCGATGTGCATAATCTATCGCTCCGCCAATCTCACGCAGGATGCGCCCAATTTCTTCCAGTGTAACTTCCCCTTTGGCGATACGACTTTCAAATGTCCCACCAGACAAATATGCCATGACCAAATACAACATATCCTCGTCTGCCCCATAATCATATAGGGGAAGAATATGCGGGTGTTGTAGACGGGCAATCGTCCGCGCCTCCAACTGAAACCGCTCTTTGAATTCATCATCCAACCCTGTAGGCGATGATAAGACCTTAATGGCAACCTGACGGTCAACATTTTTTTGGTAGCCCAAATAAACGGTTGCCATACCGCCTCTGCCAATCAGGTCTTTGACTTCGTAATTTCCGTTGCTTAGTGTCTTGCCAATTAACAAACTCGCCACAATAAATAGCCCTTTGCCTACTTGGTGCATAATGTGTTTTATTGTATCAAATCGTACTCATTTTTCGATAGATATGCAAACTTGTTTTTCTGTTATATTTCTTAATCATCCCTTAAACATATATTTGAAAAAATTACAATAGAATAGAGGGAGTATTTAGTTGTATTTTATACACCCTAAGGAGTTAGTATGCGTATAGTGAAGGTTGTATTGTTAGCCCTGCTATGTTTGGCAGTCGTGCCTGTGATAGCACAAACCGATGCGTTTGAACCCACAGCCTGCCCCCTAGAAGAACTCAATGCCCCCGCAGGGATTATAGATGGTGAACAAATCCGTTGTGGATTGGTGACAGTTCCCCTCTATCACAACAATCCAGATGCAGGGACAATTCAGGTCGCGGTGGCAATTATCCCCAGCATCAACCCAAACCCCGCGTCAGACCCGCTTGTTGTGGTACAAGGCGGACCGGGTGGCTCTGGATTCACATTCTTTCCCCGTTCAATTTTGGGCACTCAATTTTTCATTGGCGACCGTGATGTGATTGTTTTGGAGCAACGTGGCACAAAATATTCACAACCCGATTTGATCTGTGAAGAAAGTTTCGCCTTTACCCGTGAATATCTCGATGATGATATTCCACAAGACGAAGCCTATGCACTCAGCGAAACGGTTGCACTAGATTGTGCAGAACGTCTACGCTCCGAAGGCATTGACCTCGCGGCGTTTAATAGCCTAGAAAATGCCGCCGATATTCCCGCAGTGGTCGCCGCACTTGGTTATAGCGAATTTAACTTCTATGGCGTGTCCTATGGCACAATGTTGGGGCAACATCTCTTAAATCTGAATCCAGACGGGTTACGCAGTGTGATTTTAGATGCCAATGTCCCGCTCAGCCAAAATTTTATCCCCCTCACAGGTGTCAATGCGACCCGTGTATTTGGCTTGTTATTTGAGAGTTGTGCGACGGATGAAACCTGCAACACCGTCTATCCAGATTTAGAAACAAAATTCTTTGATGTGGTGGCGCGTCTCAACGAAACACCCATTATGGTCACAATCACCGACCCCAACGACCAAACCGAATA
>DAOTUO010000259.1:0-34655 GCA_034436595.1 Anaerolineae bacterium
AAGGCACAAAACCCATGCCCACGCTCCTCATCAAAGACATACAATTATTGGTCACGATGGATGCCCACCGCCGAGAAATCCCCAATGGGGCGATTTTTGCCCGTGATGGCGTGATTATCGCCGTTGGGACATTGGATGATATGCCGTCCCAAACTGCCGATGAGGTGATTCGTCTGCCACATCATATTGTCATCCCTGGGCTGGTGAATACGCATCATCACATGTTCCAAAGCCTGACACGGGTTGTTGCCCAAGAAAGTGAATTATTCGGCTGGCTGACCCGTTTGTATCCGCTATGGCTCAATTTGCGCGGGGAAATGATTCACGCATCGTCACAATTGGCGATGTCGGAATTGATATTATCAGGCTGTACCACTTCTAGCGACCATTTATATCTGTTCCCCAATGGGATTCGGCTGGAAGACAGTATTCAGGCGGCGGATGAATTGGGGTTACGCTTTCATCCGACACGCGGTGCGATGACCGTTGGCGAAAGTTTGGGCGGATTGCCCCCCGATGCCATCGTAGAAGCCGATGAAGAAGCCGTCTTGCGCGATATGCGCCGTGTGGTCGAGGACTATCACAATCCCAATCGGTATAGTATGTTGCAAATAGCGATTGCGCCCTGTGCGCCGTTTAATGTGTCGCAAAATCTCATGCGGGAATCGGCAAAATTAGCGCGGAGTTATGGGGTGCGCTTGCATACCCATCTGGCAGAAAATATCAGCGACATTGAGTATAGCCTCGCGCATTTTGGGATGCGTCCGGGCGATTATGCCCAAGATATTGGCTGGGTGGGGGATGATGTGTGGCACGCCCATTGTGTGCAATTGGATGACACAGAAATCGCGTTATTTGCCCGTACAGGGACGGGTGTGTGTCATTGCCCGTCATCGAATAGCCGATTAGCATCGGGTATCGCACCCATCCGCAAAATGCGCGATGGCGGGGTGAAGGTCGGGTTGGGGGTGGATGGCACGGCATCTAACGATAGCGGGCATTTGCTCAACGAAACACGTATGACCATGCTCATGCAACGGGTGAATGGCACGCCAGACCCCAAACGTATGTCGGCGCGGGAAGCGTTGGAAATTGCCACAAGGGGCGGGGCATCGGTGCTGGGTCGGGATGATATTGGGGCGATTATGCCCACGATGTGCGCTGATTTTGTGGCGTATCGGACGGATACCGTATCATTTGCGGGGGCGCAACATGACCTCGTGGCGGGGTTGGTATTTTGTGCCTCGCAGAATGTGGATTTATCCGTCATCAACGGGCGGGTGGTCGTGCAGGATGGTGTGTTGGTCACGGGTGATTTGCCAAAAATCATCGAAAGGCACAATTTATTTGCGCGGGAATTATTGGATAAGGCGTGATTTATCAGAGAATGATTAGAAACGGACTGTAGTCCGATTTTTCATGGAAGAAAAGTGGTCATGAATCCCTCTATATGGTATAAATCACGCACAACGAATCTTGGAGGGGAAAATCATGTCCATTTTGGGTATCCATCACATCACACTGGTGAGTTCCAATGCACAACGCACGGCAGAATTTTATACGAAGGTGCTGGGGCAACGCCTGATTAAGCGTACTATCAACTATGATGACCCCAGCAGTTATCATATCTACTTTGGCGATGAAACAGGCAGACCAGGGACAGCCATCACCTTTTTTGAATGGGCGCACGCGCCAAAAGGTAAGCATGGGGTGGGTGGCACACATCATTTTGCCATGCGTGCCAAAGATGAAACGGCATTGCTCAAATGGAAACGCCGTCTGCATGATATGGGAATCCCCGTGAAGGGCGTATATGACCGCCATTATTTTAAATCCATCTATTTCCAAGACCCTGATGGGGTGAATTTGGAGATTGCCACCGAAGGACCCGGTTGGACGATGGATGAACCCGCCGAGAGCATTGGCACGGTGCATCAAAATCCGCCCGAAGCGATGATGATCGCCAATCGTGACGAAGCGACTATCGCGGGGCGCATGTGGCATGAGCCTGTGCCAGTGATTACCCCCGATATGGCACTCATGGACGGGATGCACCACATCACGGCGATTGCGTCTAATATCCGCAGTACCAACGCTTTTTATACCGATATTTTGGGCATGAAGCGTGTGAAGATGACCAGCAATTTCGATGACCCAAAATCGGCACATTGGTATTGGGGCGTGGATGACGGCAGACCAGGGTCACTCATCACCTATTTTGAGCGTGATCTCAAATCTACTCGCTATGCCGAAATGGGTATTGGCATGACACATCACTTTGCGTTTGCGGTGGAAAATGAAGATGTCCAACGGGATTATCAGAAACGGCTGACACGGGCGGGGTATCGGGTTTCACAAATTTTGGATAGGCAATATTTTAAGAGCATTTATACCCACGACCCAGATGGTCATATCGTGGAACTCGCCACGATGGGTCCCGGATTCTTGGTGGATGAGCCTGTCGAGACATTAGGGGAGTCGTTGCGCTTGCCAGAATGGTTAGAGGTGCAACGCGAGCAAATCAGTAGTGCTTTGCAACCGATAACGGTGGATAAGTGGGTGAATCTGTTGAAATAGGAGTAAATTAGAGGCGCAAGTTTGGGCGCCTCTATACATAATTTTTTATATCATTTATGAAGATACTAAGTAAATCACCCTTTGCTAAATTGAAGTTTTTATGCCCTAAATCTTTACGGATTGCATAAAGAAACTCCTCTAAAGAAAACATAATAATTTGGGGATTATATTTATCAGGATTTTTTCCAGCTTCTGTGAATACTTCACGAAATTTTATCCAACTTCTAAGTACATCATCTGTTGACCATATTGTAAGATGTGGTGTAAGCTCATCTAATCGTGCTACGAAATCAATCTGAGGTGTTTTAGGATTATTTTTGATTGTTTGGTTTTGCTGAATTCTGACCGAAAAAATAATTGAGAAAAGAGTTTCAATTATCTTTTCATAGACTGGTGTTTTCTTTTCACGTATTTGTTGCTCGATAATTTTTTCTTTTTCACTAACCTGAGCTAGTATTGCAGATGATACGGATACAAAAACAGTTGCGCCTGCTGTAATTATTGCTACAGCTATATCGCTATCTAAAACGAGAGTCGAAATACCAAATGCAACACCAATTATGATTAGACCTATAATTAAAATAGCTCCAATACCCCATTTTCTAATTCTTCTTGTTGTTAAATCGGATAATTCATTCATTAAGAACCTCTTTTACTGAAATTTTGGTATGATATTCTGAGTATGCTTGTTAGCTTGTGTATTTTTGTGGCTGACATACGAGGCTAACGCCTCTAGTACAGCCAGTACACCACCTAAACAGGCAGATGTGTAATGGACGACTAGCACGTAGTGTGTATGTCGTCCACAGCTATTTGAATCTCATCCCCCTGCGATGCGCCATGCGGCTTTCATCGTGTTTTGCATGAGCATGGTGATGGTCATGGGTCCCACGCCACCCGGAACTTTGCTAATGGCTTTCACCACCTGTGCGGCACTATCAAAATGCACATCGCCCACAAATTTATAGCCTTTGGCGCTGGTGGGGTCTTGTACCTGATTTGTCCCCACATCAATCACCACCGCGCCCGATTTTAGCCATTCTCCCTTGATATATTCGGGGATGCCAATCGCCGCCACCACCACATCCGCCGTTTTGAGCAAGGCGGGTAGGTCTTTTGTTCGGCTATGGGCGACGGTCACAGTGGCATTGGCTTTGATGAGCATGAGTGCCATCGGCAACCCAACAATAGTGCTTCGTCCTACTACTACCGCATTGGCACCGTTCAAATCTACACCTGCTTCTTGGAGCATGACCATACAGCCTGTCGGTGTGGCAGGGGTGAAAAGAGGCTCTCTGCCTTTCATGCCCAACATGCCGATATTGATGGGGTGAAATCCGTCCACATCTTTATCGAGGCTCACAGCACGTAAAATTATTTCTTCGTTGATGTGTTTGGGTAGAGGCAACTGCACCAATATCCCGTGAATATGCGGGTCGGCATTGAGTTCTGCTACGGCAGATTCGACCTCTGCTTGGGTACTTTGGGCGGTCATGGTGCGTGTGACAGAGACCATTCCGGCCCTATGGCAAGCATTTTGTTTCATGCGGACATAGGTTTGCGAGGCTGGATTATCCCCCGCCAGCACGACACCGAGTCCGGGGGCATAGCCAAATTTTTCCTGAAATTTTGTAACATCAAGCGCAATATCGGCGCGAATACGGTCTGCTATGGCTTGTCCATCTATTATTTGTGCTGTCATGGTGTATCCTCTCATTTTTGTATAGGCATTTGAACAACTTACCGACAAATTTACGCCACCATAATCCCCCATAATCAGGTAACATATTAGCATGATATTTAGACGAAACAACCGTCCAAATCGTTCAACTTTGTGAATTGAAATAAAGGTTGGCTCTTATGAAGCACCCAATAAAACGAACTACATCATTACTGAGACGCGCAGAAGAAGGCGGGCAATCGCTGGTAGAGTATGCGCTTATCCTTGTGTTGGTCGCAATTGCCTTTGGTTTTGCATTGGCGGCAACGGGACCAGCGATTAGCAATGTGTTTAGCAACACTGTGTATAACCTGATAGGTGAACGTCCAGAGGGGATTCGCGCAAAAGAAGACCCTGTAGATTTTTGGCTCACGGTGACATGGGTGGCGGCTAATCCGTTGGAAGAGCGTCCGATTCCTTCGCCAACACAACTGCAACCATCGGCGATTCCGCCCGAAGATTTGGTCACAAAAACACCTACTCCAGTAACTCCGACCAGAACTCCCGTGCCATCGCCAACACCGATACCAACGGCGACACCCGAAGATATGGAATTTCCATATCCTTATAACAACTCGGCTGACGAAAACCAATTAACCAACTTTAGACGTGGCAGTGAGCCATTTTTGGGTTATAACGATTGGTACGGTGAATATTTCATAGGCAAAGGCTTTAGCGGGGCTAATTTTGCTTTTGGTGGGACAAATGAATCTACTTATGGACCACCAGCCAAAAGTGTTTTGAACTTCCCCAATTCTGCCTATGCCGCTTGGACAAATAGCAATAGTAGTCCACAATCTGGGTGGCCCAACAGTAGCCCCAATGATAATTTCTCAATCCGCTTCACCCGCAATATTTATGTACCAACCACCCAATTGATGCGCTTTTTTATTAGCGGTGATGATGGTGTTCGGCTATGGTTGCTCTCGTCGGGTCAGAATGCCGATAACTGTGCAACTGGCACAGGGACACCCAATGTCATTAGTGGGTCTGTCAGCACAGGGCAAAACTTTTGGGGCGATGGCTCTGCTCACCCAACCAGCTGTTTGCTGATTGATGACTGGAATGACCAAAGTCCAAACAACACTGGCTCTGTCTTGCGGACAGTCCCCGCAGGCGAATATACCCTGCAAATGGATTACTATGAACGTGGCGGCGGGGCAGAATTAAAGCTAGAGATAACCACCGTTGCCAACCCCAACGATTCGAGTGTGAATGCCTCTGGGACACCCGTCCCTGGTGGTGCTGTGAATTGTAACTGGGGACCCAGAAACACCACTGATTCTAATACCCTCATGAATATGTGGGAAGAATTTGTCGGCGGAGATCCTGCCAATAACATGCGTTGTTATTTGGAATTGCGCGGGTTTATCACTGTGCCAGCGGCGGCAGCTGCACCACGCCTCACTTTTTGGGATGTCTGGGATTTGAACCATTCATCACTAACTGGCTTTATTGAAGTGGCGGAATATGTCGCATTGCCTAGTTCAAATTATGGCATAGACCGTGATGCCATGACATGGTATCGTGTGCCAATTCGACAAGGGTCTACCGTCAATTACAATTGGACCTATACCGAAATCCCACTGGATAATTTGCAAGCATTTGCGCCCAATGGGACACCCACCACCCTCGATTTTACAGGCAAACGACTCACCTTTAGGTTTGCCATACAATCCACATCAACATCGGGTGGCACACGCAAGTGGTTTGTGGATGATATTGAAGTCAAAAACGACTTGCCAGCCAAAAACCTGACACTTGGGTTTAGTGGTGCGGAGGCAGACCATAGCTTCTTCCAATTTAACAGCAATGATATTGCTGACCCCATGTCTGACCGCAATTTCTTCATCACCACCGGACAATGGGCATTAACCGCCAATAATTCGGTGACAGACCCCAATACAGTGGGCAACCCGACCAGTTGTTGTTCGTGGGAACTCAACCCTGGTGCCAACTATAATCGGTTCTCTGAGGCGAGTAACAGTAGCACCGCCAACGAACAATTGCGGATTCACTATATTCAGTTTGCCTCTCCAATATCGCAATCGCTCTCCTCTGTAGACCATGAAGGCGATATGGGTGTGCCGATGTTGTCGTTTATGTCTGGATATTTGGTGGGCAGTTACACCAATATCGAGGTGCAATATCGCGCCGTGAACGATACGGTGTGGCGTGTTGTCCCCGGCGATAACTTGCTTAATCCGGGTCGCCCTGCTGGTGAAATCCATACCGGGATAACGTCTGCCTCAAACTCGGCAGACCGTCGTGCGCTCACCCCAACCGATATTGAACTGGATGAGATTAAAGATACCAATGGCATCCCCATTGATACATTCTATCTGCGCTTTGCGGTACTAGTGCGCGAGAATAGTAGTGTGCGAAATGCTTCTGCCAATACCCTCCCTGGCTGGTGGATTGATGATATTCGCCTACAGCGCAAGGGCATTGAACGCTTCATTGACTATCCATTCTATGACGGCGCAGAACAAGGTGTCTCTAATTGGTTGCCTTCTGGTCAATGGTGGCGTGTCAACGACATCAAGTATGCGGGTGGACACGCTTTCACCGATTCACCGGGTGGCAATTATGCCAACAACTCAAACTTTACGTTGCGTCTTTTGCAAGCGCTTGACCTCCGCAACAATACACCCGATAACCTGGCGGCAGTTGACCGCAACCCAGCAGGTGGCAATAGTGACCGCAATCTGGGCGATGGCAATCCATTGGCGACACCCGCCATTAACCCCGTGTTCTCCTTCTGGTTCATGCGTCGCATGGCATCTGGCGATAATTTCCATGTGGAATGGCGCAATGCCAATGAAAACGAAACGAATTGGAAACGGCTTTGGTCTTATGTTGATAGTATGACCACCAACCCCAGCTCAACATCGAGCAGAACCCGCTATAACGATACATGGGAATATGTCGAGATCGATTTAAGTTTGATTGTGGCAACGTTCACTGCCGATACAAAATCGGATGATATTTTGTTCCGCTTCCGCATGTTTGTGAATAACGATACCAATAGCCTCTCCGATGGTGTGTATATAGACGAAATTCGTGTGCAAGACCGCGCAGAAAATGTCTATCGTCTGTGGGAAGCTGGCACAAACCCAACGGTTAGTGGTAATCAGTTTGATGTAGGCACCGGTGCAAATTGGGCATCGGATGCCGATGAATCGAATTGGTTCACCAAATGGCGTATGGGTGGCGAATGGCAACGGATTGATTGGGAACAAAGCAACGGCTTACATTCGTTCCATGAAAGTGCCTCTGGGCAAACTGCGGCGCAATATTTTACAACAGATGCCGCCAGCACAACCAAGATTCGCTCGTTCCAAGTGCTAGAAATGTCACAAATTGTTGACATGCGGGCGACAGACCGCACCATACGCCCCACCTTGTATTTCTGGTCACGCTATCGTACAGCAGATGATGACCGTCTGACGGTGCAAATCTCGTATGAATTGCGCCCATCGGACTATTCATCACAAACATTAGCCCAGCACATGACAGCACGATGCAGAAATAACAATGTGTTGCAATGTTATGAACAGCAATACGGCTGGAGCGCATGGGAAGCACAAGCAACACCTGCCAACCCCAACCCAACATGGTCTAGCACCTCGACCTTTAACATCGGCGAATTTCAAAATTCGTTTGGGTGGTCATTGTATCAGGTCGATTTGACCTCATACGCGGCGAGTGTCAATGCGCCACAATCCGTAGGGCGACGTATTAAGATTCGCTTCATCTATGATGCGTTAGATAATGGTGGTAGCACCACCAATGCAAAACGCGATGGTTGGTATTTGGATGATTTGCGAATTGTGCCCCGTAGAGACCAGACGGTGATTGCCAATATCAACAACGATGTGTTCTATGATGGTGCATCGAACCTCAATAACTGGATTACAGAAGGCATTTGGGGCTTAGACCCAGAAGTGACTGCCAGTGGTGGCTCGACTGTTGCGACACTCGGTATTTGGCGTGAATATTGGTGGAATTGTGACCGATGCACTAACCTTGCACCGAATGGCACACCGGGTAACCAACAAATGCTCATAGGTGCCGATACATTCTTAGCAAATACCGATCCTGTGACACATAATGTGACACTCTCTGCGATTGGTATTCCGCAACCGCGTGTGCCAGTGCAACGCTCTGTACTCGATATTAATTATCGGATGAGAAGTGGTACGCCACGTCCGGGTGTCACCAGTTTTACTGAAAACTTTGTCGGACGTTGGGTGCTAAATACCCCTGTGATTGGTCCTTCGAGTGGTGTTGCTCCTGGTCAATATACCTTCATTACAGTATCTGATAATGGCGTGCGGATGAAGATAGATGAAATAGACGGCGATGGCAATGTGATTGGGGCGGTTCGTCCACCCGGATTAACGTGGAATGTCATCAATAACTGGAATGACCACGGCGAAATGACCGATATGGGACGTGTTACCCTGCAAACTGGGCGACGGTATCGGATTGTGTTGGAATATTATGAGCGTACAGGTTCAGCAACCCTGACCTTATCGTTGGGTGGTAGCACCTTCTCGTTCACCGATAGTCCAAAACAAGGTGCAGGTGTGAGCTTCCCAGATATTCCTGCATTGCCAAATGCCGATACAGCACTCACCTTGAATGGTGTGTTGGATTTGCAAGGCACGACCCGTCCTGTGTTGGAATACTACACCTTGTATGAATTGGGTAATAGCTCCGATGCGTTTGTAGAAGTGTCTAATGATGGTGGGTTCACATGGCGCACGACTGGTCTGACGGATGATATACCCCTCATTACCAATGGTTGTGGAAGTGGCGCAAATTCGAGTACATGTGATTTCTATGACGACCCACAATTTACAGGGGTACGGGTTCCGGGCAACACATGGCAATTGCGCCGTCATAATTTGTCTAACTATGAAGGACAATTGATTATGATACGCTTCCGCCTGCGCCGTACAGGAACAGAATGTCTGAGTTTGGATAATACCTGTACCTCAACGGCTTCTAACTACAATCAAAACGGCTGGTTTATCAGTTGGTGGATTGTAGACATCACGGTGGCAAAGACATCGTAGCACAAAATATTCTATAGAAAAAAAGAGAGGCATGTCCTCTCTTTTTTTGTTGGGATAGCCAAACAATGGGTGTTCAAACAGGGAGAATTATGCTATTATTTTGCGTAGGCAAGCAATTGCCCCCGTAGCTCAATGGACAGAGCGCCTGCCTTCTAAACAAATTGGGCGCTACAGAGGAAACTTTGTAGATGTAAACAGTCAAATTCGGTGAAAGCTAACGGGTGATATGATATGACACAAAACATATTCACTCTATGTCAATACCGAGCCAAGCTCTTGAAGTTAATGATAGATATTATATTATTGATTTTGATTGAAGGTGTAGAGACTAGACGGCTGTCACCTAAACGCGTAAGCGCATGGTGAAGGTATAGTCCACAGAGTACAGAAATGTACACAAATGCGAAGCAGTGGGTTGTGAGTTCGAATCTCGCCGGGGGCGAATAGAAAAAATGAAGGTGCAATGATAATCATGTCATTGCACCTTTTTTATTTACGCAGGTCTTGCATCACTCGCAAACGCATCGGCACGCGCTTGTAACTGGTTGTGCATGTCGGTGATGTCTTTGGGGATGAGCAACAATGCCACAAACTGAAATAAGCCACATAAGACCCATGTGCTGAGGGCAACAATCATAATGCCGTTGGTCAGGTTTGACCTATCCGCGATGACTCCCACCAACAACGGCGCAGATGCCGCCCCAATTTGTTCGATGAAATATTGTAGCGATAGGGCGGTGCTACGGACTTCTGGCACGGTAATATCATAAATCGTAGCCACGATATTGGGTCCAGAAAATAGCACAAAAAAGGCGGTGATGGGCAGAAATAGGGCGAATAATTCGCCATTGCTGGGCGGGATACTCAGTGAGATAAACATCAACAACGCCCCCATCAATACGCCCCCTGTGCCAACCATCAACCTCCCGCGTTTGGTTCGTTTGAATAGCTTATCGCCTAGCCATCCGCCGACAAATGCCCCAATCGCCATGGTTATCACCGAAATCCCCATGAGGGGTAAGACGGCATCTTCTGTGAGTCCGCGTTCCCGTTCTAAATAGGTAAAAAACCAGAATGAGAAAATATTGAGGGGGAATACGCCAAAAAATCCCTGCACAAACAGAGGGATGAGCGCCCGCCGTTTAAATAATGCCCGTGCCTCTTTCCAGCTAAACTTAAAGGTGGCGACTTCTGCGATTTGTGCTAGTTCTGGCTCAGATTTTCCCCGTGCCATCTCGCGCACGCTAAAATAAATCACCACCGATAGCACCACACCAAGCCCACCAGTGAGCAAAAATACACCCCGCCAGCCACCCAACATCGGGGCGAGCATGAGCGCCAATACCAGACCAATGAGATAGCCTAATGGGGCGCTCAGTTGCAAAATACCATAGATTTTTCCGCGTATGCTGGGTCCAAAATAATCTGACACAAGGCTATAGACCCCTGGGTAGCTAGAATCATCAATACCTGTCGAAGCGCGTGCGACAAAAAATGCGGGAAAACTGGTCACGAGGGCGCTGGCGGATGTGGTTATGCCCCAAATAAGCGAGGCGAGCGCGATGAGCTTTGCGCGGGCAAATTTATCATACAAATATCCCCAGACGGGATAGAGTAGGGCGGCAATGATAAGCGCCCCTGTGGCGATTGCACCTGTTTCGGTGTCGGTGATATTAAACTCGGCTTGAATATCACTCACAAGCGGTCCAATGATGAGCTTATCTGCCTGATGGAGTAACATGAACATAAAAAACACACCGAGAACAAACCAACGGTATCTCTTCATGATAAAAAATCCTTTTGAATGCACAAATAAAAATTTTCTTGTGGATAAGAATAGCGCCAAGCGGGGAATGTCGCAAATTTCGATGAAAAAAGGCGCAACCATGTGCGCCTTTGTGATTTTTATCCCACCAGTTCTTGATAGAGCCGATGTGTTTCATCTGAAAAACTGTGATTTTGTTGGCGGAAAATATCGCTTAGGCGTTGATAATGCGAGACGATTTCGCTTCTGCGTCCCAATTTTGCATAGAGGCGCATGAGGTCGCGGTGATAATCTTCGTTGTGAATATCCAGATTAATCCCCTTATTCAGGAGCATGAGGGCTTCGTCCTCGCGTTTAGTGTCGCTATAGACCACCACAAGATTACGAATGGCTTCGGCAAATCCGACCTTAAACTCTTTACGACGTTGCAAAATCCAATCTTCGGTGTGGTCATATAAAAAGGGTGCGCGGTGAATTTCTACGGCGCGTTCCCATGCTTTTACACGGGTAGTTGCATCGGTAGTGGTGCGCCCAACGAGGAGCATGTGCGAAAATTCTATGATGTCATAATACAGGGGAAGTTCCCAGTTGATGTGATAGTAACTCTCATCATGCACCAGCGCATCGTATTCCATCGCTTTATGCAAACGGCGTTTGGTCACATGAAAGACATTCACGGCTTGGTCTTCGTCTAATCCTGGCCAAAATGACCGACAAATTTCTGAGCGTGTGACGAGGGCGCGGTCTAATGTGAAGAAAAAGAGCAGGCGGGGGAGATGTCCTTCCCAGCCATCAATTTTGCGATTTTGGATGATAACATCGCCACGACTGAGGGCAGAAATTTCGATGCCATTGACCCCACGTTCATTTTTGATGCCATAAAAATTGTCCATGACCAATTCCGAATCACGCAAGAGGGTAGCGCGTCCATGTGCAATCATTGCCGCCCACGGCAGACGGGGCAGGGTGCGACTGTTGATGACCAGACGAATATTCGTTGGCAAATTTGCCGATAATTTTTCGACAAAAATCTGCACTTCATCGGCGCGGTCACTGCGGTCATATTCATCTAAAATCAGAAAAAATTCATCTTGGGTAATTTCTGTGAGGTCTTGTGCGAAAGTTTGTACAATTTCATCAACAGATGCATAGGCATTTTCGTAGATACTTTGCGGTAACATATACGTATGTCTGCCAAAAAGTGGAAAATAATCTGCCAAATGGCGGGTGAGGCTATTGACAAACCTTTGCATGGTCACATCATCGGGACTGAGTGCATACGAAATGGCACGATGCTTGCTATCGCTCATCAACTTTGCCATCAAGACTGTGCGTAGCTTGCTATCTGGATGAAGTAAGATGAGTTTGGCATTTGGCGCATGTGTGAAGAAGTTTTCATAAGAAGAATCAAGTGCTTCTTTTAAGTTCATAGAGGTTTTCCTTAACAGAATACAGAACACACTTCTATTTTAACATATTACAAGAATTTTTGTAGTGTACAAAGTTAGTACAATGGAGTCATGGGTATGAAATCTGAAGAAACAACTAAACCACATCGCCCATTTGGGTTGATGATTGCCATTTGGGTGGGCGTAATATTTTATTCACTCATTCCACTTTTATTCACGGGGTATTTTTTGCTGGTCGAAATTCATTTCAATTCAATGGAATCGCAATGGACATTTGGTGAGGAAACGATAGAAGAAATAGCGCGTGGTGGGCAATTGACGGGTGGCGTGACCCGTTTTGATATGCTGGTACAAACGGCTTTGGCATTTGCTTTTCTCATGATTGCCATATTGGCATGGCGTGGCAAACCACGCATCATGCGCCATATACTCACATGGTCGGTGGTGATTATCTCTGCGGTGACGCTGGTGGTGGCGGTTTTTCCAACCCCTGTTGATGGGGTCAGTGGCGGGTCTTTTGATGGATTATCACACTTATTGCAACCGAGTGTATTGGTGTTTTATGTGTTGTTGCCCCTATATGTGGTGTGGTTTTTGAACAGAGCGCCCGCCCGCGCTTTTTATCGGGGGTATTATCTGCCAGAAGAACTGGAAGCAGTTGGTCTGGTGGATGCAAAAAGTCCAGCGTAATCACTAAAAAAGGCGCAACCGTGTGCGCCTTTTTTAGATATGTCTATTGATTTTCCACTTCTAGGCGGATGAGTTCCCGTCGTAGGGTTTTGCCGACTGCCGTCTTGGGCAATTCTGGGATAAAGCTGATACGGCGCGGAATTTCGTAACCCGCCAAAAATTTTTCGCAGTGTTGGATGATTTCTGTCTCAGTGGCGGTCATATCTGGTTTGAGGACAATCCACGCTTTGAGCGCCTCTTGTCCGATTTTTTCTGGATGTGGCACAGCCGCGACACCCACTTCTAATACAGATGGATGTTCTTTAATCACCTTTTCGATATTAGCAGGGTAGACATTAAATCCGCCGATGAGCGCCATATCCTTTTTGCGGTCTACAAGGTAAAAATAGCCATCGTTGTCCATAAAAGCAATATCGCCCGTATACAGCCATGTTTTGCCGTCAATTTCGCGCAAGGTGTTGGTGGTCTCTGTGGGTAGGTTATAGTAACCCTTCATCATGTTGATGCAATGCACGATCAGCTCACCAGGTTCACCAATTTTCATCGGTGTAATACCGTCATCGAGGCTGACAACCCGTACATCCACATCGGGGAAGGGCATCCCCACCGAATTGAGCTTATTCGCACCCACGACTGGGTTAGAATGGCACGCCACCAAAATTTCGCTCATGCCAAAACCTTCGGCAATTTGGCTACCACTTTTTGCCTCAAATGACCGTTTGGTCTCTGGGGGCAATGGCGCAGACCCACTCGAATTGAAGGTGAACGATTTGAGGCTCACCTCGCCCGATTGCACCCGTTTATGATTGTTCACAGCATTAAATAGGGCAGGTACGCCCAAAAACACATTCGGCTTATAGTGTTCGATGACCTCGACCACCTCATCCACATCACGCGGATTGGGTACGAGGATGATTTTTCCGCCCGCCGATACCGATTGGGTGAGCAACGCGACCAAGCCGTAGGCGTGGAACATGGGAATTGCGCCCAAAAACGCCATATCTTCCATTCTGATGGGAAAAATACCTTCTGTCATCCCTGTCCATTTTTGGATTTGATAGGTATTAGTGACAAGGGCGCGGTGGGTAGACATTGCCCCTTTAGAGACACCCGTTGTCCCGCCTGTGTATTGAAATACGGCAATATCATCGGCAGAGACGGGGATAGACACTTTTTTGCCTGCATATTGACTCAGGACATCAGAAAAACGCTTATCACCTTGTGCCACCGTGACAGCATGACCGTCTTTTTTCTCTTTAGCGATAGTAAAGAGCAATTTTGCTAGTGAGGGATAATATTCTTTAATATTGGCAACAATAACTTTTTCCACACGGGTTTTTGCCTGAAAGCCTTTTATCATGTTATAGAACAGCGATAGACAGATGACGAAACGGGCTTCACAGTCGTTGATTTGGTATTCCATCTTAGACGCGGGATAACTGGGGTTGGTGGCGGCGACAATGCCACCCGCTTTGAGTACGCCATAATAGCTGATGGCAAAAGCGGTGCAATTTGGCAACACAATGGCGACAGTTTCGCCTTTTTTGAGTCCCATATCCACCAAAGCGGTGGCGAGTGCATCGGATGCACTATCTAATTCCTGATAGGTGATACCCGCCGACAACCGCCCCAAAAGGGGCAGTTTGGCGGTGGTGATGAGCGCGACATCATTGGGTTGTCTGGCAACCGTGCGTTTTAGAAAATCTTGCAGGGCATGTTCTGGATAGGGTAACATGCTGGCTGGCACATGCGCGTCATAATTTTTTGTCCATGGACGCGCATCATACGGATTTTGGGCGATATTATCGTCTGCCATAGCGGTTATTTCTTCCCGCGGGCATCGAGTTCCATCATGACGAGTTCACGGCGCAGTGTTTTGCCGACTGCGGTCTTGGGCAATTCGGCAATGAAGCTAATACGGCGTGGCACTTCGTATGCCGCCAGATATGCTTCGCAATGCTTGATGAGGTCGGCTTCGGTGGCGGTGGCATCTGGTTTGAGGACGACCCATGCCTTGAGCGCCTCTTGACCCTCTTTTTCTGGATGTGGCACAGCCGCCACGCCCACTTCTAAGACGGCGAGATGTTCTTTGATGACTTTTTCTACGTTGTTGGGATAGACATTAAACCCGCCGATGAGCGCCATATCCTTTTTGCGGTCTACGATGAAGAAATACCCATCTTCGTCCATATAGGCAATATCGCCTGTGTGCATCCATCGCTTGCCATCGTGTTCGCTGATGACATTGCTGGTTTCGGTGGGCATATTGTGATAACCGACCATCACATTGGGCGCGGCGATAATCAGTTCACCGGGTTCCCCGACGGGTAATTCGGTTTTGCCATCGTCTAGGCTGACAATGCGCGAATCTACATCGGGCAATGGCAAGCCGATAGAGCCTTCTTTGGTTTTGCCGAGAACGGGTCCCACATGGGTAGCGGTTGGACATTCGCTCATGCCAAAGCCTTCGAGCAATTTGCCTCCGCTAAGGGCTTCAAATTCGCGTTTGGTGATATTCGGCAAGGGTGCAGACCCACTCACACATAGGCGGATGGATTTCATGCTGAGTTTGCCAGATTTGACATCTTCATTTTGGCAGAGGGCGTTATACAGGGCAGGCACACCATGAAACAAGGTCGGTTTGTAGTGGTTAATGACCTCTGCGACCTCTGGAATATCACGGGCATTGACGACCAAAATCGTCCGACACCCTTTCATGATGCCTGTGCTGAGGACGGCGACCATTCCAAATACATGGAACATGGGAATTGCACCCATCATAATTTCTTGTTCGCCAGGGATGCCTTCTACAGAGAGGAACGCATCTTGTTGCAACACATTGGCGACCAATGCACTATGGGTCGCAACGGCGGCTTTAGATACACCGGTTGTCCCGCCTGTATATTGAAACAGGCATAAATCGCTTGGTTTGATATCTATTGTGGATTTTTGCCCAGCATATTGTGCCAAAACATCTTTAAACCACACATCACCATCTTTGAGCGCGGCGATAAAATGCCCGTCTTTTTTCTCTTTGGCGATAGTAAAGAGCAATTTTGCCAGTGAGGGCAAATATTCTTTGACATTGGCGACAATCACTTTTTTCACTTTGGTCTTAGATTGTACACGCTTCACTTGGTCATAAAATAGCGATAAGCAGATGACAATTTCGGCATCGCAGTCGTTGATTTGATACGCCATTTTGTCATCGGGATAAGTCGGATTGGTGGCGGCGACCACACCACCCGCTTTGAGGATGGCATAAAAACTGATGCAGAAGGCAACTGTGTTTGGCATGACAATCGCCACTCTATCGCCTTTTTTGAGTCCCATTTCAATTAATGCCGCCGCGAGTGCATCAGAGGCACGGTCTAATTCGGCATAGGTGACAGATTTATCTAGCCGTCCCACGACTGGCAAATGGGCGCTGGTGACGAGTGCAACACTATTGGGGACGCGCTTGGCACTTTGTTTCAGAAAATCGTGCAGGCAAATATCGGGGTAGTTTAGGCTTGGTTTAACGGGTTTATCATAATTTTTTATCCATGGGCGGTCGGCATACGTTACCATTAAAAAATCTCCTTTAAGCGAATATTTATCAAAAAACACCGTAAGACCCCTAACTTCAATTATGGGGATATAAGGCTCTAGCGTATTATAGCTAAAAGTGCGCTATAATAAAAATATAACACAAACACAGACACAGGTGATAGCCAAAAAATGAAATAGTGTCATGTCAAACGTTGTCAAAGTGCGTAGAACATACAAGTACCAACTCTATCACAACAACAAAATAGATGGTGAATTGTACCATCAGATTTAATGTTGCGGGTATTGTGTGGAATCACGCGCTGGCGCTACAAAAGCGATACTACAAGCTAACAGGCAAGTATATCCGTCTCGATAGGTTAAAAAACCACTTTGCTAAACTGCGGATGCGTACAAAAATCTATGCCTACTGGAAAGCATTAGGCTCACAAGCTTTTCAGGAGATTCTTGAACGACTTGACGAAGCGTATGCGCGTTTCTTCAAAAAGCAAGGCGGTTTTCCGCGCTTCAAGAAGGTCAAGAAATTCAAATCGTTTGTTCTGAAACAAGCAGGATGGACGTTGCATGATAAACAACCGTCTAAGAAATATCGCAAAATTCGCATTGGGCAGAAAATATACAAATTTGTGTATCATCGTCCGTTAAATGGCGAGATAAAAACGGTCATAATCAAACGTGATTCGGCAGGGCGGTTATGGGTGTGCTTTAGCGTCATTGAGGAAATGGATATTCCAAAGCCAATCAGCACGGGTAAAATCAGCGGTTTCGACTTTGGGTTAACGCATTTTCTCACAAACGACACGGGGCATACGATACACGCGCCACCATTTTTTGTATCGGACTTGCCAAAGCTACGCAAAGTGCAGAGGCAAGTATCGCGTAAGGTTGTGGGTAGTCACAATCACCGCAAAGCACAGAAACACATCGCACGTTCTCATATCCGTATATCAGACAGACGCAGAGACTTTCATTTTCAATTAGCTCATGCGCTATGCGATGAATACGATATCATGGTCTTTGAAGATTTGAATATAGATGCCATGAAACGGCTTTGGGGACGCAAGGTATCCGATTTGAGTTTTGGACAGTTATCACCATCTTAGAATGGATTGCCTTCAAACGTGGCAAGCGTGTACTGTTTATTGACCGCTTTGAACCGACCACAAAAAGGTGTTCGGCATGTGGTCATAAGCAGAAGATGGAACTGAAAGACCGTGTGTTTCAGTGCGGAAATTGCGGCATTGAGTTAGACCGAGACCATAATGCGGCGTTAAATATATTAGCAACGGGGCATCGTTGCCTACTGCACGAGATGCGTAAGACTACCTTTGAGTAGCCTCATTGTTGACGGCAGAAGCCCCTGTCTTTGGACATGGGGCGTATGTCACAAGTGTATCAAAAATTTGCCTACAGCACCAAAATTAGGCTTATGCTATTTTTTGCGTTATTCTGTTAGAATATGGGTATATCTTGCTTACAGAAAAAAAACCTTATGACAAACTCCAATATTCAGAAAAAAGGCTCAACTGGACGGCTCAAAGCCAACCCTGTGGAGCGCGCCAAATACGAAAAATCACTCCATGAGGCGTTATCAGAAGGCATAGACGGCATCCCGACCCAACTCAGGGCATTGCTGATGCTCAGCCAAGCCAATGGCGCACGCCCTAGCAATGCTCCGTTTCAGTCATCTGCCAAACGGGTGAGCGATGCCAGATTAGAGACACTATCGCTTCTTGTCTCTGCGCTCCCACCAGACAAACGCCGTGCCATATTCCAAGAAATTCGCGCCCATAGCCATCTGGAAATTCGTCTGCACCTCTCCTTGCGCCTTATCCCCTATTTAGAAGCCGATATGCTCCCAAGCCTATTTAAGCCCATCTGGGAAGATATTCATGCGGTAGAAGATATGGGGCTTCGCGCCCGTGCCTTACTCCAGTTGGCGACCATATTACCCAATTTTAGCGCCGATAACACAGTTATCTCGCAAGCATTGATGGAAGCAGTGGGTCATGCCCGTGCCATGCACAATTTGGAGGCACGCATACGCAGTTTGGTGGCGCTCAGTGGGTATATGCCACCTGCGCTAGAGATGAATTTCTTCAAGACGATTTTGGATGAGATGAACGCCACTAGCAATGACACCCTTCATGCCACCACAATTGCCACCCTCGCAGAACGGGTTACACCTGCTAATGAAGAATATGCGTTTAGGAGCGCCATCAAAATTGTCAATGCCTCAGAACGCGCCCGCGCTTTTACGGCACTCATCCCCTATATCAGCCATGACCCAAAAGATGCGGTGCGCCTAGAAGCCTTGTCTGCTATCACACAAATTCAAAGCGAAGATGAGCGTGTCATTGCCATTGTGAGTTTTGCCAAAACATTAGAGGGGATAGAGGCGACATCAAAGGGATACCCTATTTATTTGGAACAGGCGCTACGGATTGCCATCTCATTTACCCGTAGGCAACTCCGCGCACGGGCATTAGTCGCCATTGCACCCTATCTCACCAGTGACCTACAAGGCGAAGCGTTGGCGGCGGTCAATAGCCTTTCGCAAGAGCGAGAACGTGCCACCCTGCTGGCAGAACTCGCCCCCACCCTACCCGCCAATATGCTGGTAGCGAGTTTGGCGGTGGCGCATACCATGCGCGAGCAAGATGCGCGGGTTCATGCCCTCACCATCCTAGCCCACCATGTCCCCACACAAGCCCGTTCTCAGACGGTACTCGATGCGTTGGCGGCGGCGACCAATTTGCCCAATCATTTTGAACGGGTGACGGCACTCATGGCGCTGGTGGGTATTTTACCCCCGCACTTGCTCGACCAAGCCTATACCAATGCGCTCGAAACCGCCCGTCTCATCGAAAACGAAAATGCACGGGCGCGGGCATTAAACCTCATTGGTCAAAATATGCCCCAAAACCTCATCCCCCGTGCGTTGGATATTGCCTATCAAATCCGCGATTTTCAGCAACGCCTCAATGCGTTGGTGGGACTTGCACCGCGTCTATCCAAAAGCCGTAAAGCCGATGTCATGAAGCAGATGTTGGTGTGTACAGGACAAATTCCGTTTGAATACAAACAAGCACGGGCATTGGTAAGTATTGCGCCTCATCTCCAAGATGAATTTTTAGACGATGCGATTCGCCTTGCCGATGGTTTTAATGACCCGTTTGACCGTGTAAATGCGTATTTGGCATTATTGCCAAAATTAGACGATGATGCTCGCGCCCTGCTCATCACCCAATCACACCAACTCACCCGACATATCGAAGATGGCTATGACCGCGCCAGCGCCGTAGCGACCCTATTCCCATTTTTATCGGAATCGGAACACGAAGCACTTGCCAGCGAATCGGCAGAAATTTTGCGCCAAATCGAAGATGAATATGACCGCGCCAGCGCCATTAGCATCCTCGCATCCGTTTTGGTGCATGGCAAGCGCACCGCTTATTCTGGTCAATATGACGGCAAAGTGATGCTCACAGAAGCCTTATCGCTCATCCTCAATTTGCCCTCACAAACCCAACGGGCAGACCTTCTCGGAGAAAGTTGTGCGATATGGATAGCGCAAGATGCCCAATCACGCTATGAGTTATGGGCAGATTTTGTGCCAAAACTGGCAGAATTACCCCTCGCAGATGTGTTATTGGGCATTTCTGCCCTAATTCCACTTTTGGGCAGTTTTGGGGGCGATAAATTGCTAAGAGAAGTCGCATATCTGCTAGAAGTGCGCTAAAATAGGGAACATTATTCAGCGTATAGGCGTTTTATCTGATGTGTGTTTGTTAGCATTATAAAAAAGGCAGAGCAAAAAACTCATGACCAGTGGGCTATTAGAAAATCTGATGATTGTCGCCAGAGATATCACCCAAGCCGAGCGCGGGGTGATTGTGGATTCTGAACTCAATATCCTCAAGTTAGAAAATGTGGATACCGCGTTTTTGGAGAGTAATGATTATCTCAAATTCGCTGTGGTCAATTTGCGCCAAGCAATTGAGACCAACGAAGCCATTATCGGCAACAATGTGGTGCAAGATATGTCATCTGCACCCACCACCAACACCAATTTTGCCAATTTGCGGATGGCGCTCATTTTGCCTGTGGTGGGACACGGTGCAATTTATTTAGACCGCCCCATCCGTAGCGGAGTCATCTCTAAAAGCATTGTAGACCGACTCATGATCCTTGTCACAGGGGCGATTTCTGCCGAACCATCCCCAACACTAGAGGGGTTATTTGAACTCTATGCCCCAAAAACCGAGTCATAAAAAAATTATTCCTGCAATTTTGGATACGACTTTGGTTGTGGGATACTTTTCAGAATTTCGTCAATAATAGCGGCGGTACGTTTGCTATAAAGCCAAACCATACCCGGTTTGGTATCTGTCCCACAAATGACCGCCAGTGACACCGTATACGGTTGACCAAATTCGATGATATACACCCCAATTTGGTCACCTTCAAAATAGGTTGAATGGAATTTACTTTCGTCTAATAAACTTGCCAGTGAATTTTGCGCCTTGTGGTCTATGCTCAACGCACGAGTGAGCAATTGCAGGTCATAGTCGTCTAATGTCCCCGCCGCCCCGACCATGTTGCCATCGGCATCTACTAATCCCACAAATCCCGCCCGCACGTGCCCTAATAGGCGATTGAGTTCCATGTTAATCCGCTTAAATTGCTGACGACCAAGCACCAATGCTGCGGGGCGTGTGCGCGGGTCTAATCGTTTGGCGCGGTCTATATTGGGGTCTATTTTGGGAGTATCGGCTTGTTCTGTGTTTGGGCGGAGAATACGCCTTGTCTCTAATTGGCGTTCTACTTGCATCAACATAAAAGTCATATTGAGGGGTTTATATAAGTAATCTACCGCGCCTAGCCGAAAAACTGCCACCGCGCTTTTTGCCGATAGGTCATCGTCAATCACAATCACTTTGGCTTTGGGGCGCAACCCACCCACCACCGCCAACAAATCCATGCCACTTAAATCTGGCAATTCCGCTTCGGTGATGATGAGCGCAAAATCAATGAGCAAAATTTCGCTCAGGGCTTCTTCAAAGGTGCTGGATTGATTCGTAGAATATCCACCTGCTTGTTCGAGTGTCTCGACAAGCGATGCTCGCAATACCTCATCTTTTGCTACAATGAGAATGCGTTCTTTTTGACGCATCGTGTTCATAGGTTATCCGCCTCAGAAAAAATGCCTGCATATCGCGCCATTATCATATTTAGGGCAACAAACTGAATGGTTTGTTGATGATAACTCATCATACCATCACTATATTTACCCCATGTCCCTGTTTGTTGCAACTGTTTCATAGGGAGATATTCCACTCGTAAAATATCATCTACCACCACCCCCAAAAGGCTGGTCTCATATTTTACCACGATAAACAGGGTATTCAAACCAATGACGAGCGATGGCAACCCCATCACCTGCCGTAAATCTATGATAGGGATAAGCTCACCATGCCGATTTGCCATCCCAAGCACTTCTGGGAGGGCTTCAGACACGCTAAAAAATGCCATCATTGGCGCGACTTCGACTACTTGGTCAAGCCGAAAAGCATAATACTGCTCCCCAAGCCGAAAAGTGAGCGCAATGAGGTCAGGATTGGACATCATCATCGTCTTCATCGCCAAAATTACGCACTTCGT
Source organism: Anaerolineae bacterium (assembly GCA_034436595.1). GTDB lineage: Bacteria > Chloroflexota > Anaerolineae > Aggregatilineales > Phototrophicaceae. Next base: position 22,459 of record DAOTUO010000259.1, read on the forward strand.
TGAGCCAAACGTGCATAAAAATTTTGGGGGGTTCTTTGCCAACCACCTGAATATCATCTACCAAATCGCCCAATTTTGAGCGCAACGCCACCATCACATTGTTGATAGAGACACCTGCCAACCATGGCGTTTCGGATGAAATTTGCAAGCCCACCTTAATGCCATCTATCACCCCATTCAGATGAATGAGATGCGAATCGCCCGTCTTGAGGACGAGTTCTGCAAGTGTGGCGGCGGCGGTAGACAATTGAGCGCGTCTGGCAGGCGAAAATCCCAACAAGCTGGCGGCTCTGCGGGCGGTATCGCGCACAATCATAATGTCCATCGCGTCTTCAACCTTCACCGTCATAATCGGTGGGCGCAAATGATAGGGGCTGGTGATGTCATTCATTATTATTCTAATATACCCAATTCTTGTAGCGTGCTAATAAGATGCTCAGAGGCAAAAATATCCTTTGGGATATAATCATCTGCTCCCGCCCGTAATCCCGACATCGTGGCTTGTGGACCCGATTTTTCGGTGAGCATAATCACGGGAATATCTTGGGTTATCGGGTTACGTTTTAAGCGCCGACACACCTGAAATCCGTCCATTGTGGGCAATTTGACATCCAGTACCACCAATGCAGGTGGGTTTTCTATGGCATCTTTAATGCCCTCTGGTCCGTCATACGCCACCCGTACCCGCAAGCCAACACTTTCGAGTGTTTCTTTGATTTGTGCGGCTTGAGTTTTACTATCTTCTACTAAAAGTACCTCTAATGCCATAGGAAACCCTTCTTACTCATGATAATGACAATGATTTGATAATAGCAGATGGTAATTCTGCCAGTGAAATTTCTTTTTCAACTGCCCCACAAGCCAATGCCGCCCCTGGCATCCCAAATACCGTTGCACTCGTGCGGTCTTGGGCAAATGTCCGCGCACCCGCTTGGCGCAATGCCAATAATCCTTGTGCGCCGTCATCGCCCATGCCCGTGAGGATAACCCCCACCGCCCGCGCCCCACATACCTGTGCGACCGAATGAAATAGCGCGTCCACCGATGGCTGATGCCGATAGTCACCTTGTTCATGTATGAGGCGTACCACCAAGCCATTACCCACACGGGCAACACCCAAATGAGCAGACCCTGGTGCCAAATAGACTGTGCCAGCATGGAGAGAGAGATTATCCAATGCGACTGTAACACGCAAGCGCGAATTTTTGCCCAACCAGCGCGATAATCCGTTCATAAATTCTGGGGGAATGTGCTGAACAATCACCACAGGGACAGATAAATCGGCGGGCAATGCGCCCAATAAATTATTTAGGGCGCTGGGTCCACCCGCAGAAGCGCCTATCACGACAATTTCGGGGGTTTGCACTTTGGGGGGTATCAACGGCAATGTAATCGGTCTTTGGGGGGCATCGCCACGCGGGTGCGCGCGGCGCACAACCGATACACTCGACATTGCCACCAATGTCCGCACCAATTGGCGTTGTTTGGCTTCGTAGTGCATATCGAGTCGGTCTGGCGGTTTTTCTACAACAGCCAATGCACCCGCCTCAATCGCCATCATCGAAAGTTCCACATCTTTTTCGACCAAGCCACTCACCACCACCACAGGGGTGGGATAGGTTGCCATAATGCGCCGTGTGGCTTCTAATCCGTCTAACAGGGGCATATTAATATCCATAGATACCACATCAGGTTTAAGTTCTGCCACCATCCCCACCGCTTCCTCGCCATTTTTTGCCTCACCAACCACTCTAATCCCAGGAGTATTGTTGATGAGCATGGTGAGTTGATACCGAATCGTGGCACTATCTTCTGCGATGAGGACACGAATTTCACGACGATTGATAGCGGGTGACACTGTTTGTATGACCGATTGGGGCATTTTATGTCCTATGGGTGGCTTATCCACTGTTATCCTCCATTATAGGTTAAAATGCCCCGATTCGTGCCATTTGTAGCGGGTTATAGTCTACAAACGGTTTTCTATCTTAAAAACAAGAGGCATCACCGCCTGTATTAGTAGCATCATTGCTAAAGCCACCGCCACCACATTTTGGAGAGGCATGACCAATTGAAATAAGACTGTTATTCCCAAAAAATGCCGTCCCACCCGTATTATTCATGATGATAGTGGCAGTTGTGCCTGTGTCATTATTGCCAGTAAAAGTCACATTGTTAAAATTCACTGTGCCGTTATTAAATGCCACCCCGCCCTGACTGCCACCACCGAATGTCTGATTGGTAGCAAAGGTGGTATTGGTAACATTCACCACATGCGTGGGTGTGACATAAAACACACCACCAAAGCCATTCGTCACACTATTACCATTGAATGATGCGGTGATATTACTCGTGCCTGTGCCTCAACATCCACATTGCCATAACACGCATTGTTGCGAGAAATGTCCGTGCAATTATCACCCAAGACGCTAATTGCCTCTTGAATGACAATGGGACAAGAAGATTGTGCCATAATAATCGGGGCAGTAATAACCACCGCCAAAATGAGGAATACAGATAAATATGGGAATGAAAAACGTATGAATCTAACCATCATAAAACGTCCTTTATCATCTGCAATAATTCTGACTGGTCAAATTGAGATTTGATAAGATAAGCATCTGCACCCGCCTTTAGCCCTGCCTCACGTTGCTCTGGTTTGCTCAATGATGTGAGCAAAATCACAGGCAAGTGTTGATATTTAGCGGTGGTTTTGATGCGCGTACACAATTCTAGCCCGTTCATTTTGGGCATTTCTACATCGGTAATAATGACATCAAAGCTATAATCTGGCAACATTTCCCACGCTTCTACACCGTCTATGGCGACCACCACATCGAAGCCGATGGTCTCTAGGATATTTTTTTCGAGTGTGCGTGTGGTGATGGAATCATCCACCACCAACACGCGCAAACGGCGTTCATCGGGGATGGGAGTGGGTTGAGGCACAATTTTACGGCGTGGGATATTCATCCCCACCGCACGGCGCACAAGGTCGTTGGCATCTAACACAATCACCACATCGCCCGTCCCTAGCAATGCCGCCCCAGAGACAAATTGCGCCCCTGCAATCTCTTTACCCAGTGGTTTGAGGACGAGTTCCATCTCCTGATAGAGTTCATCCACCTCAAATGCGACTGCACGGTCAGCGGCGTTCAAAATCATCACTTGGCGTATTTCAGCATCAGAATGAATCGCGGGGATATTCAAAATCCCCCCCAGTGGCGCATAGGGCAATGTCCGCCCATTGAGCGAAATCATCTCGCGCCCTTCTGCGGTGAAAATATTATCGGGATAAATTGTCTCCATCCGCAACACCATGACCGATGGCAAAGCAAAGCGTTGTGTTCCCACCCGCAATAAAATACACCGTAGGCGTGAGAGCGACATCGGCACGCGCAACGTGACCACCGTCCCCTGCCCCATCTGGCTATTCACGCTCACCTGCCCGCGCAAATTGCCAATGCGGTCTAAGACAATATCCATGCCCAATCCGCGCCCACTGAGGGTTGTCACGCTGTCACTGGTCGAAAATCCTGAATGAAAAATATACGCCAAGACATCCTCATCGCTACGGGCGGTGGCTTCGGATTCGGACATCAAGCCGAGCGAAATCGCCTTTTGGCGGATTTTATCGCTATCAATGCCCAGCCCATCATCGCTCACGCGCACAATAATCTCATTCCCGCGTTGCTCAACACTGAGCAAAATTGTGCCTGTGGCGGGTTTATCGGCACTGGCGCGTTCTTGTGGCGATTCAATCCCATGCCCAATGGCGTTGCGGAGCAAATGCACCAATGGGTCTTTGAGGCTGTCTAGCACCGCTTTATCCAGTTCAATAGCACTCCCCACACTATCCAATGCGACTTGCTTACCCAAGTCACGCGCAAGGTCGCGCACCATACGCTGAAAACCACTCATCAACGATTCAAATGGCACAAACCGCATTTTGCCAATATCCTCTTGCAATTGGTCGGTGAGCATCCCCAGTCGTACCGTATCCTGAGAGGCATGTTGGGTGGCAAGCGAAATCATGCGATAGGCATCACTGAGGGTGCGTTGGTTATATTCCAAAAAGCGGAGCAAGGCAGTAATTTCTGGGCTGGCTTCGTCACCGCCTTCTTGCCAACGGCGCACAAGCCGAATATAGGCAGTACGAACAGACCGCCATTCTTTTTGCCATTTGCCATGTAAACGGCGAATATCTTGCAAATTGCGCCACAATTCATCACTGTGCATCCGTGCGATGAATAATTCGGTCAATTCACCCATGAGCGCGTCTAATTTGCCCACTGTCACCCGTACCGATTCATCCGATGGGCGCAGAGGATGAAGGGAGGTATCAGTCGCTACTTTTGGCGCAATATCGTCTGGTGGGGGCGCAGATAGAATGGGTGGTGATAGGGCATTGGGGAGTGATTGCACGACCAATTGCTCTAGTCGCAACAAGGTATTGGCGAGCGATTCTTCATCGGGTTCTAGCTCATCGGCAATACTCTGCACGACATCCAAACCATCATATAACACGTCGCACACTTCTGGCGATAACACCAGTGTGCCGTTTAGTGCCTCTGCAAACACCTCTTCCATATAATGCCCGATGGTCTCGATACGGCTAATCCCCACCGCCCGCGCCGCCCCTTTGAGGCTATGCGCCACGCGATTCATCTCTTTTATCAATCCGTGAATTTTGGCAGTATCCGCAGAAGCGGTCATCTCGACTTGCAATAGGGCATCATTGAGTGTCTGAAGGTGTTCTCTGGCTTCTTCCCAAAAAATATGACGTAACTCGGTTTCATCCATATATAATTATTCACATCTGTATACGATAGCTCATAGTTTAGCACAGTTTACAAAAATGAGTTTGTGCGTAACCATAAACAACCGATAGGGTTATTATAATTATGAAAATGCAGAAGATGTTCAAACGTAAACAGCCACAAAACTATAAAGAATTGGCAGATACCGACCTTGTGGAACTCTCCAAAGATGACCAAGAGGCATTTGGGGCGCTCTATGAACGGTATGTGAAAAAAATTTATAGTTACATCTATTATCGCACGAGCAATACCCATGACGCAGAAGACCTCACTTCGCGGGTGTTTTTTCGTGCTATGTCGCATATTGAGCATTACGTGGATAAAGGCTTGCCCTTTCAGGCATGGCTCTATCGTATCGCCCATAATTTGGTCGCCAATTGGCACAGAGACAAAGGTAGACGCAAAATTATCCCACTAGATGAATTTGTCGCAGGTGGATTGCGGACAGAAACGCCAGAGGATGAGACAGAAGCCGATGAAGAGCGTCAATATTTGCTCCAAGCCATTCGGCAATTGCCATCAGACCGTCAGCAATTGCTCTATCTTAAATTCGTTGACCACAAATCCAACGCCGAAATTGGTGAAATTCTAAATCGGAGTGAAGGTGCTATCAAATCGCTCTATCATCGCACACTAACCACCCTACGCGATGAGATAGACCGTTTATCAGATGCACCACCACTAGAATCTGCCAATCTATTACGCAAAAGAAGAAAGGTTTCGCTATGAATCAATTTCCAAAAGATGATGTACAAATGGAAAATATGCTCGATTCACTCACCAATGCCGTCCTCATGGAACAAGACCTCGATTCATTGCTCCAAGACTATCCCCAAAATCCAGAATTGGTGGGGTTGGTGGATGTCATCCGCAAATTGAGCCTACACCTAAGCGGTTATGCTCATCGGCACACCCCCAGCGAGGTGTTTATGCAATCGCTCAGACACGATATGGCAGACAATGACGATAATGTGTTAGCGCGGTGGCGCTCTGTACCCATGCCGTTGCGCGTGCAAATCGCTACGGGCTTGGCGGCAATTGTGGCAGGAATTATGTTTATTGCTCGTCGCCGCATGAACGACTCCGATGAACTCATGGAAGAAATGCCCGCCACCTAATGGAGAACCGAAAACAAATTCATAGGATTATGTCAATAACTCATCATTAAACGTGTTTTCACCCCACCCCCAACCCCCTCCCCAAAAAATTGAAGAGGGGGCTAAAACCTGCCCTAAAATGGGTTTCTCCCCCTTTCTCCACGCAGTGGGGATAAGGGGGCTGGGGGGATAGGGGTGCTTTAAGCTGATAATTGACTTGAAAATGCTTATCCATTGAAATTTGAAAATCATTTGAATTCAAAATAGTTATTCCATAAGGATAGTTCAAAATAGGGGATATTCATCTCATCGTGAGCAATGCACCAACACAGGCTTATCCCCATCCAATAACAAATTACCGGGGGATAAATCAAAATTCAGTTCAGGATAGTGCATTTCGAGCGTATCAAATATTTTAGCCACATGGCTCATCATCTCTAAAAGAGATTGATGCGGGAGATAGTGTGGGTCTGGGGGAAAACGGTCTATCACCCGTTCCGAGAAATACGGACGAATTATCATCAATGCCTTTATTTTGTCTGTTAGATTAACCATCTGCCACCCAGACCAGCGAATCAAGCCCGCTATAGGTGGTAAGGCTTGTAGTAGCTTAAGTGCGTTTTTTGGGGCAGATACCCTGTTCTTAGACGATAAAAAACGGAGGACATACAGGACATCCTCATCGTGTTTTTTTGCCATCCATGTCGGCATGATACTCGGTGTTTTTTTGAGGGGTGATATGAGTTCATAATCACCCAAAATCATGCCTTGCCGAAGTTGTGTTATCATTTTTGCACCGTGATACCCGATAAATTCTCCAACGCCTTAATGAGGGCATGATTGCCTTCTTCACCGAGTCCATGTGCCTGTAGGGTGCGATAAAAATTGAATATTAAGCTGGTAGACGGGACAGGTGCGCCCAATTGGTCGGCGGTATCGAGTACGATTCGCAAATCTTTTTGTTGTAGGTCAATGGTGAAGCCCGGTCGCCAATCGCGGTTAATCACCTGTGGGGCGCGATTCGATAGCATCCAACTGCCCGCCGCACCACCACTCACCGCCGCCAGCGTTTTTTCTAAATCCAGACCACCTGCTTGGGCAAATATTAGCGCCTCACTGATAGCTTGCATCGTCCCCACCACCAAAATCTGATTCACCAATTTGACCATCTGCCCCGCGCCCTGCCCACCCACATGGGTAATCGTTTTGCCCATTGCGGATAAAATCGGCTGTGCGCGGATAAAATCGGCTTCTGCCCCGCCGACCATAATGCTCAATGTACCTTTTGCCGCGCCTTCGCTCCCACCGCTAATCGGCGCGTCTAGCATGGTCATCCCATGCTTACCGAGTTTTTCTGCAATTGTGATGGTCGTCTGTGGGCTAATCGTACTGCAATCTATCAGCAGAGACCCCGCTTGTGCGCCATGAATCACACCATTTTCGCCCAGCACCACCACTTCCATATCGGGCGAATCGCTCACACAGGTGACGATAATATCGCTATGACGGGCGACATCGGCGGGCGTATCGGCAACGGTGATGCCCAATTCACGGAATGGCTCAGTTTTGGTGGGTGTCCGATTCCACACGGTAAGGGAAAATCCCGCCTTGTGCAAATTTCGCACCATGCCCTGTCCCATAATCCCCAAACCGATAAATCCTATTTTTTCTGGCATGTCATAAGCCTTTCTGTATCAACCGGGCAAATACCGCGACATAATTTTATCCATCAACCGAATTGTGTCGTCTATAGACTGAAAATCATCGGCATACGATAAAATATCGAGTTGCGGGTCATAGCTCCAAAATCCGAGTGCATCGTATAAATAGCGAATATAGGTATAACAAATCCCCACCACCACCCGCGAAAATACGCCATGTGGCATATAGGGGAAAAATAAAATGATCCCGCGTGTATGAACATAGAGGATGATATTAAGGTCTTTTTGGGCATAATGCAATTCAACATCACCATCAGGTCCCGGATGTGGCATAAGGCTAGAGTCGAGCTGAATTAATAATCGCGCCAACGCTTTGGGGTTAATTTGCTTGACGGGCCAAAAAACCTCTGGTTGGTCATCACTCTGCCCGTGTTTATAAAGCCACTCTAACATGGCAGGGGTTAGCTTGCCAGCTTTTGGGGAATAGAGATGGATTTCGTAAATCAACGCTTAGTTTACCTCTCGGAAGGCTGATAATGTCTTAAAAGTGCCAAAAACAAGCGTATATTTTCGATTCCTGCCAATGGGCGCGAATGCCAAATTGTGCCATCGGCGGTTTTGAGATGCAATTGCCCCATTTGAATCGTCTGCCCACCAAAATTTTCCCACAACAATTCTTGGGTGTCGAGGATGATGCCATTGGTGCTAAGAAACAAAGTATCGTTAAAGCCAATGCGTTCTCCATTGGCAAGTTTAGCATTGAGTTTTGGCAATAATACACGGTAAATTTCGGCTTCTAATTTGAGTGTGAGTTCATCTAAATTTTTATACAGCGAGGTGAATGGAATGATTTCGTCACGGCTAGTAATCACCGTGAATTGAAATGTGTTCCGCTTAAAAATCCCGCCCAAATAACGAATAATCCCTCCTGCTTGGCGGGTGCGTGTAATATCGGCATAGTGAATATAAGCGATTTGGGAGCCACGCCGATAGGTAAAGCCTTTTTCATAGAGCAATAATTCTCTGTTCCACAAATGCAAGGCATACCAACCTGTGAGCAATGCGGCGGGGGTAATCACCAAAACGGTAATCGCGGAAGCCAGCCCATCTTCCACATTCCATAAGGCAACCGTCACCACAAACCATACAACAAACAACATCCCACCACTTATCATGAGCAAACGCAAACGATTGGCGGGATATTGCGCCACAAAACGCCCTAATATGGGGTCGTCCTCAAAAATTGGTTGTTCTATCTGAATATTTTCGTCTGTCATAAGGATTATTATAGCATAAGGACGCGCCATATAGCGCGTCCCAACACCTATAAAAATTAGCCCTTCACCCCAGAGGAGGTCACACCTTCAATAAAATACCGTTGGGCAAATATAAAGGCGATGATGGGGGGCAAAATGGCGATAGCGGCGCTAGTGAGGAGCAAATTCGGCTCTTCACTGGCGGCGTTTTGCAGGCGGATAAGTGATAGTGTGAGAACATGATTGGCATCATTGCCCTCACCAATAATGAGCAGGGGCCACAAGAAGCTATTCCACGCATATAAGAACGAGAACACAGCTAATGTTGCCACTGCAGGGCGACTCAATGGCACAAATATCGTCCACAAAATGCGCCAACGGCTCGCCCCATCCATGAGGGCGGCTTCCTCAATTTCTTTGGGAATCGTGAGGAAAAATTGGCGAATGAGAAATGTGCCATAGGCGGTAAATATCCACGGGACAATCAGCGATACAATCTGATTTTGCCAGCCCATCGAGACCATCAGCCGATACATGGGGATGATAAGCACGACAAACGGAATCATGATAGACCCCAAATACATCACAAATAGCGTATTGCGTCCCGCAAATTTCACCCGCGAAAACGCATATCCACCCATAATGGATGTGAGCAACTGCCCAATCACCACACCAAATGTCACCAACACCGTATTAATCAATGGGCGTGCCAGTGATAGGCGTACTGTGGATGTCGCTGTCTCGACTTCTTCCCCAAACAACAGGCGATAGTTATCGGTGCGGAAATCCACATATTCAGATTGTTGCAGGTTACGGGTACTTTCATAGCCAACAACGTTGGGGTCATCAATGGCTACAAATTTATCCAAACGGGGTGTAGATGCCAACACAAGGCGTTGAATCTCCCCATTCACAGGCACTTCATACACATCAAAATTCACATCACGTCCGTTGGTGCGTCGCAATGTGACCACTTCATCGGTCTTTGTGGCTTCATCCACCGCCACCCGCACCGTATTGAGGCTGGTATTGGGCAAATCTGGGTTGATATTTTCTGGGGTGGTGAATAACCCAAAATCGCGCCGTTCATTGGGGATAAGCACCATCTCGCGCTCGACACCATCTACCGTCATGAGGTAAATCGTTGACACTTGGTCATTGAGTACCGTTGTTTCTGGCGAATAGGGCAACAAACGCGGTGGCACTTGAAACACATCGGAAGAATTCTTAAACGATGTGGAGAACATATAGATAAATGGAAAGAGCATCACCAGCGCAAAAAAACTGAGTAAGCCATAAGCAAGGGTATATCCACCATATTTTAGCAATCTCTTGTTCATAGATTCTCCCTATTCATACGCATTATTGCGCGATACACGGAACTGAATCAGTGTGATGGTGAAGATAACCGCAAACAACACCCATGCCACCGATGACGCATAACCAAATTGAAACCCACCAAACCCCCGATTATACAGATGGAACACAGAGGTGAGTGCGTTTTCTGGGATGGGTCGCGCCGTGAACAAGGTATACGGCTCATTGAACACCTGTAGTCCCGTGATGATGGTGGTGATGATGACAAACACGCTGGTTGGTGCAAGCATGGGGATGGTCACGTTGCGGAGTTGCCCCCAAAAACTTGCCCCATCCACTTGGGCGGCTTCGTATAAATCTTTGGGGATGCCTTGCAAACCCGCCAAAAATAGCACCGTATTAAACCCAACCACCTGCCATGCCGAGAGCAATACCATCGAAATGAGCACAAAATTGGAATCGGTTAGCCACGAGATTTTGGGGTCGGCAATTTGCAAACTAAAGGTGCTATTCAAAAATCCGACAATACTGGTAATCCACGAGTTAAAAAATCCGACAATCGGATGATAGAGCCATTTCCAGATGAGCGCCGTCCCCACCACTGCCGCAATAGACGGCAGAAAATAGAGCGCCCGATAGACTTTCATCCCCGGTAATTTTGAATTGAGAATAAGTGACAACCCCAACGCGGGGATGGTACTCAAGATGACCAGCAACAAGCAAAACATGAGGGTGTTTCGCAGGCTAATCCAGAATAGTCTATCAGTCGCCCCAATAACGAGGTCTGCGCCCGTAATTTCTTTGAATGGCAAAATTGCCAATGGCGTATAGGTAGGCGACATAAAGGCTTGTGCCTGAACCCGCACCGTTGCCACATCTGCCAGCGCGGGCGATGTGCTTTGGGTGAGCAGAATAAGTTGGTTCGCAAACGGACTCGCCTCATCCCACACTTTAAACTCTAACCCTAGTGCATATTGATAATTTGCACCTTCAATTTCGACAGGAATCCGCCCCACTGTGGCATCGGTAAAGCTCAGATAAAACGAGAGGAGCAACGGTCCCGCAAAAAAGATGAGAAAGCCGATGATATTGGGCGAGAGCATCAACCAGCCTTGCCACGCGGCATTTTGGTCTGGTCGTTCTCCAAAATCGGGTCCCAATTTGAGCATCCGCCAAAAGAAAAATCCATAGATAAGCGCCGATAGTGTCAGTACCCATGCCGATTCACGCACAGGATACTCGGTATACACATCTACAAGGCTACTCATACTCGCCAAGAAATTGGCGCTAAACAGCAATAAGATGGTCGCCCCAATACCAATGCTAATACCTGCTTGCTCAAGCCGTCCGCGCCAGATATTTTTTTCATCTAGCCGTCCGCCAATCCAAAACAGGGCATAGGCGACAGGCAATAACCACGCCAGCATGATATTTTGCATGATGCTGTCTACCATCGAAGAAAAATTGAGGAAGATGCCCATCACATGCAACAATGCCACCACAGACAGCACAAATGAGACGTAGAGAATGACAAGCGAAATATATCGCCCCAGTAGGTTTCTTTGGCGCAGGGCAAAATAGGCAACCACAGACATGATCAATGGCAAGAAGGTGAAGATGTTCAAAAACCAACGCCCACCCTCGCCCAAATTAAAAAATTCACTCGTGCCAAAAATCCGCCGTGATATGGTGACAAAAGCGATGCTCACCACAAAATTGAGGATGATGGTTATATTGATGACCATTTGTGGGTCTGGGTTGATAAAACGGCGCACGAGGCTAACCACCCATGCAATGGGATTTGTTGGTTGGCTACGCTGATTTGTGAGGGGAATGTCCATAAGTTTTTCCTCAGCAATCAAAAATAAAAATTAGTTCTTATAAAAGCAAATTTAGCCCCACCCCACTTTGTGAACAGGGAAACGGACGTGATATAAGGCTTGTCCGTAGTTAACAAAGCAAAATATGATAAAAATAGCGTGTATTTTGCCAGCCGCTGGGCGGTGAACCACTCATCTGTGCTTCTGAAACCCCGTAAACGGGGTT
>DAOTUO010000260.1:0-3002 GCA_034436595.1 Anaerolineae bacterium
GGAATAACCATTCGTGCGGTGCGCCATCCAACAAAAAGACCGATGATGGCAATTTATCGGCAGTTAGCCCCGCCCACCCGCTATAAATAATGCCCCGTTGCCCCGTTTTATCCAGCGCATCAATCATCAGGCGCGTGGTAGCTTGTGGGTCTTTGCTAGACATACTGCCAAACCCGATATACACGGGTGCATCGCCCTCTGACAAAAATTGCGCCAATGCGGGTGACGGGGCATAATCGGCGGGGATTGTGTCTATCCAATAGCCTGTCACAACTGTTTTATCATGCCAGCGTGGGTCTGGTGGCATAACCAATTGGCTCACCCCATATAACACGGGGACACTTGTCCATTCGCGCAAGTAATCCCGATATGTCCACACTGAACATCCCCGCGTGACCCCATACCAATGAGTAAATGCCTCATGAAACACTATCTCCCTCGCTATTGTGAATACTATCACAATTTATTGTAGCATATTTTTCTATCAGTGGGTGTGCTATTATCACCGATAAAATATGGTATGTAACGATAAAAAAGGCAGATACGCATGAAAATTTATACCAAAACGGGTGATATGGGGCAAACATCCCTCTTTTCTGGCGGGCGTGTGATGAAAGACGACCTCCGTGTGGAGGCGTATGGCACAGTGGATGAACTGAATTCCACACTCGGACTCATTCGCACCTACGAATTACCCGCAGACCTCACTGCATGGCTGATAGATGTGCAAAATACGCTGTTTGTGGTGGGTGCAGACCTCGCCACGCCGTTGGATAGCTCCCCTACATGGCTGGTACGTCTGGATGATGCGCCCACCCAACGCCTTGAGGGGTGGATAGATACGATGGACGAAAGCCTGCCAAAAATCACGGCATTTATTTTGCCCGGTGGGCATCCTGCGGGGGCGCATACGCATATCGCCCGTACCATCGCACGGCGGGCAGAACGGTTATGCGTGTCTGCCCATCAAACCACGCCGATTAACCCACTAGTGATTATTTATCTCAATCGCCTATCCGACTTTTTATTCACCCTCGCCCGCCAAATTAATCAGCATTTTGGCATGGATGAAACCCAATGGCGTGTGCGCTAAATAAGATGCAATAATATGATAATCATCGGCTATGGATGTGATATACGGCTTGTCGGTAGTTCATTTCGATAATTTACCCCGCCATCGGTTAAAACCGATGGCGGAAACAATGGGCGATTTTTGTGCTTCACTTATGGGTAATGATAAGCCCCACAGGGGTGGAGAGGGGGCTAAAACGCATCCTAGAATGGTTTTCTCCCCCTTTCCTCACTCGGTGGGGATAAGGGGGCGGGGGAATAGGGGCTGTTTTAAGACTGGCGTGCGGTTATTTCAGGAAAATAACAAGTTGACACTCAAATTGGTGAGCAGTGTGGGCTTTAGCAATGGCGTGCTGGCGGTGTGCTATCAACCCATATAGATGAGTTTTTATACTATCCATTACATCTCCACAATTTATCGTTAAAATAGGGTTAACAGTTCACATTCTTGGCGGATAAACACGCGGTTTATTCGCTATATACTTATACCCGATGGGGGACTTTTGACGATGAATACCACGACACCCACCCGCCTCTTGGTGGTAGACGATGATAAAGAAATTGTACGGTTATTGCGTGCCTATCTGGAACAAGCAGGATTTTTGGTCTTTACTGCTTATGACGGTGAGACGGCATTTCATCTCATCCGCAGGGAGCGCCCAAGCCTTGTATTGCTCGATTTGATGTTGCCCGATAGGGATGGCTGGGACATCACCAAAAAAATCCGCGCTGATACTCTCCTGAGCAATACACCCATTATCATGATTACCGCACGGGTTGAGGACAGCGACAAAATTGTGGGTTTGGAACTGGGCGCAGATGATTATGTGACCAAGCCGTTTAACCCGCGGGAAGTGGTGGCGCGGGTGCGCTCGGTATTGCGCCGTGTATCTAATGGGGGCAGTCATGGTAAAGATAATCTGCTCATGGCGGGCGCTTTGGTGATGGATTTATATCGGCGTGAGGTATCGGTCAATAGTAAGATGACAGAACTCACCCCTACCGAATTTGAACTATTGCGAACCTTGCTCGAAAATCCGGGATATGCCTTCACACGGTCAGAACTCATAGAGCGCAGTTTGGGCTATGAATACGAAAGCCTAGAGCGTAGCTTGGATAGCCATATCAAAAATTTACGCAAAAAAATTGAGCCAGACCCCAAAGACCCCATCTATGTGCAAACGGTGTATGGCGTGGGCTATCGGTTGGGGAAAGATGTGGGATTTTAGCGGATTAGAAAATTAAATATTTTTGTAGACAATAGTCTGTAGATTTATTGTCTACAAATAAGCAACAATCACACATAATTTCATTTATTAAGGATAGATTGTGCGTGACTTTGATAAAGCCTTTGGGTTAGCTGTTCGCCAAAAACGACTAGAATTAAAATTATCTCAAGAAGAATTAGCATTTCAATCAAAATTACACAGAACATATATTAGTCAGATTGAACGCGGAATTAAGTCTCCATCACTTAGGGTAATTTCTATTGTTGCATATGCCTTACAAATGAAAGTTTATCTCCTTGTCCAATTGGCAGAAGATATTTATCTAACAAATGAGAAGCAAGAGGGGTTATGACAATTATTTTACGTGATGAGATGATAGAAAGAATTGAGTTAGCATTTAAAGTTTATTGGCTTTCTCCTTTTTGTTCGGGGACAATTGAGATTGGGGAGACATTATTATCATGGGCTTTGCAAGCAACTATGTTATCCAGCAAAGCATATGCAGATGCCTATCATCCAATTACACAAATTGCCTATCAAATTAAAACAGGGCTACTAACTAGCCCTGTTACTTTTGCACGATTAACAACACCATCACAATTTGATTTTGTGAACAGCTCTAAAGAAGGTGATATTCAGAAATTGGGTGATGAATTATTGACATGGGTACGCAATCGTATAGAAGAGCCTAAAATCTTATTA
>DAOTUO010000261.1:0-14647 GCA_034436595.1 Anaerolineae bacterium
TCACCCAGCAATTCGACTTCCATTTGCAACATGACCCGATGTGCCTCGTATACCGCGTTCTGCACATGACGGATGAGCGCGTAATAATCACTGGCGCTGGCATCACCGCCATCGTTGATGAAAAAATTGGCATGGACAGGCGACACCATCGCATTCCCCACCCGATACCCCTTTAGCCCAGTCGCTTCGATGAGCCGCCCTGCATAATCATTGGGCGGATTCTTAAAAATACTGCCCAAACTGGCACCAGGGGGTTGTGTTTTTTTGCGATGGGCGATATTGACATCCATCCGTGTTTTTATAGTGAGTGGGTCATCTGGTGTCAGCCGAAATGTCGCTAGTAGCACCAAAAAGCGTTTATCATCGGCAGATTTGAGGCTAGAATGACGATACGCATAGGCTAAATCCTCATTGGTGAGCAATTTTGCCCCATTGGGCATGAGGACAACCGCACTCGCCAAATTCATGGCAATATCTCCGCCATGCGCCCCTGCATTATTGACGACAGACCCGCCCACCGTACCAGGGACACTCACCGCCCACTCCATACCTGCATATCCCGCCGATTGGCATTTATGCGAAAAAGCCGTGAGACCCATCCCCCCCGTGACCGATGCCGTCACGCCATCGTACCAATTCCCAAATTCAACTTGTGCGACACGGTTGATAACTATCAATCCACGCACACCCTTATCAGAAATCAACACATTCGCCCCGCCACCAATAACCCGCACAGGCAATTTATCTACCCAAGCGATGTGCATCACCTCTGCCAGTTCATCCGCCGATTCACGGGCAATATACACGGCATCGGCAATCCCGCCAATTCTTGCCGCCGTATATTTGGACATGGGTTCATTGAGGAGTAATTTATTTCCCAGACGGGCTTGCAGGCGTGCTAAGGGCATGGATGATTCCTCATGTGAGCAATAATTCCCCAATTTTTGGCGCATCGCCCGCGCTCATAATGACCACCACCGCAGGCGCTTGGATATGATTGCGTAGATACTGCGCGGTTGCCTCTAAATCGCCCCCATAGTGTTTATGGGAGTGGCTAATTTTTTCGGTTGTCCATGCCCCATCTATCTCTTTTATCGGATTTTCGCGGGCGGCATAAATATCTGTCACCACCACGTTATCGGCGGCATAAAACGCATGGGCATAATCTTCCATCAAGACGCTTGTCCGACTATACATGTGTGGTTGCCAAACCGCCCATATTGTATGATTGGGATAGCGCATTTTCGCGCCCTCAAGTGTCATTTTAATAGCAGTCGGATGATGAGCATAGTCGTCTATGACGATGATACCATCACGTTCCCCGTGAATCTCAAAGCGTCGTCCTGTAGATTTGAAAGTCTCAAATGCCTCTGGAATGCGGTCAAAATTGGTGTAATAGATGGTCGTAGCAACCAATAATGCCCCCAGTGCATTTTGCACATTATGTTCCCCTATCAATGACAGAGTGAGCGATGACACCAATTTTCCCATCTCATGCAGGGGATGGTCAGTGACAATATCAAAATGGGTTTTATCGCCTTCGATACGGATATTTTTTGCCATGACATCGGCAGATTGATGAATCCCATAGGTATAAACCGTCCTGCCTTTTGCCCGTTGTTCATTGGCGAGTTTTAGCGCCAATGGGCTATCGGCACAGGCGACTAGGGTCGCATGATCGCGCATACAGTCTAAAAATTTGCGGAACGAATCGAGCATCACCGTATCATTCACAAAGAAGTCGGGATGATCATATTCGATATTCGTCAGCACAACCAAATTCGCAGGTATCCCCCAGAACGCATTATCATATTCATCTGCCTCAATTACAAATATCTCGTATTTGCCAACACCCGCGTTTGTGCCTGTATTCGCCATAATACCACCCACAATATACGATGGGTCGGCTTCACAATGGCGCAAGACATGGGTCGCCATCGCGGTGGTGGTTGTTTTGCCATGTGTGCCTGCAATGGCAACCACATAATCATTTTTCATGAGGGGTTCTAAAATATCTTGACGCTTATAGACGGGAATATTGAGCCGATTCGCCTCTGCCACTTCTACATGGTCATCTTTGACGGCGGATGTGCGGATGACCATATCTGCCCCATGCACATATTCGGTCGCGTGTCCGATATAAATGGTCGCGCCATCCCGCCCTAACGCCTCTGTGAGCGCATTGGCATTTTTATCACTGCCAGAAATTGTAAAGCCACGCTCCAACAAAATACGTGCAATGGCAGAAATCCCAAAGCCACCAATGCCGATGAGATGAATTTTTTGTCCGCCAATAAATTGCATCGCTATAACACCGCCAATACCAGCACAAACAGCACCACCACCACAATAATCAGCGCATCCCCACTGCCACTCGCCCCACCACTCATGATGACCAATGGAATGGCTTGAATGGCTTCTGCCGATGGACTATTGGCAGTGGGCATCATTATCATGGGATAAAAGGGATATTCGTTAATATCCACAAAATACCACAACGCCCCGCCGATGAGATAGCCGTTTACCACCCCCAACAATGCGCCCAAAATACCCGCCGATATGCGGTCATCACGGTTGCTACGACGTGTGTCGCGTGCCATTGACCGATTGCGATACGCCATGAACACGATGATTAAAAATATCACAATCTGAAACAGCGCCGCTTGGTCACGTTCTAAAAATAACAACGCTGTTCCGCGTAACAATGCGTCTAATTGAAACAAGATAAACATCGAGAGCGCAATGCCTGCGGTGGCAATCACTTCTCTGTTCCACCCACGCAAAAACCCCAATGCCCCACAAAATGCCGCTAAAATCCACATCAACGAATAAAATTGAATCATGCTTCCCCGCCTTTATATGACAATGAGGACAATTAGGAACAGGGCAATCACAGCGGCAGAGAGCAAACTGCCATCACCACCCGGTCCACCGCCCAAAATGTATAAGGGCAATGATTGGATAAAATCGGCGCTCGCCGTCCCAGCCAAAGGTGCATCTACATACGGGCGCAAGGGATAATTGGTGACGTGCATAAAATACCACAACGACCCCCATATCAGATAGCCATTCACAAACCCAACAATCGCGCCCAATAACGCCGATTGCAAGTTATCGCGTCCATCGCCACCACGCTTAGTATCGTTGCCAATAAGCGCACGGGTCTGATAGGCAAAAAAGATGATGACTGCAAAAATAATGGCGCGGATGAAAAATTTTTGCTCCTCTGGTACATTCAACAGCAGGGTATTGATGGTGGTATCAAATTGGAACAAGGCAAATAAACCCAAGATAATGCCCGACATCGAGATAATCTCTTTATTCCACCCGCGTGTAAAACCCATATACCCAAAAATGAACGCCATTATCCACATGAACATCGAAAGTTGTATCATTATTTCCCCCGCCGTTGGGCATGTTCGCTCGCCAACGTCACCAACGCATCGGCTAAATTTTGTGCGCCCCTGTTTGATGCCGATTGCCCCACTGCCTCACGCATCGCATCCAAACGGGCAGAATCGCCCAATAGGGTGCGGATGGTAGGCAATAATTCGGCATCCATGCGGGTTTCATCCAAATGAATTGCCCCACCTTGCCCCGCCAGATAATCGGCATTGATTTGTTGATACCGCCAGCTATATGCCAATGGAATGAGGATGGACGGCAATTTGAAAAACGGAAATTCCCCCAGCACACTCGCCCCTGCCCGACACACACACACATCGGCGCACGCCATCGCCAAGCCCATATCATCGTGCAGATAATCGTATACATGATAATCGGGGTGATTTTTGAGGTCACCAATTTGCTCTTGCAGGCGGTCAAAATCCAGTGAACCAGTGATATGTACCACCTGAAGCCCATCTGATAATAAATCGCCCAAAATATTGCCAATGCCGATGTTAATCGCCCGTGCGCCACGACTACCACCAAATATCAGCACCGTCTGCTTGTCGGGATTTAGCCCAAAGTGAGCCATCCCAGCTTCACGGGTGGCGGTAATCATCTGGGCGCGTAACGGATACCCCGTGACTATGGTTTGTCCCTTGCGGAAAAATTTTTGTGAATCTGGCACTGTAATAGCGACTTTTTTGGCGAATAGACGCAATACCTTAATCGTCAGACCCGGTTCTATATCGGGCAGATAAATCATCAATGGCACGCCGCGCAACCGTGCCGCCAACGCCACAGGCAAGCCTTCCCATCCACCAGTAGATAAGATGACATTGGGCTTTTCTGTGCCAAGTATCCGAAACGATTGCCATGTACCGCGCATCAACTTAAATGTGCTGGCAATAGCTTTTAGCGGATTTACCCCATGAATGGGACCCGCGCTCACCTCATGATGGGCAGAAAAGCGAATACCCGCCTTTTCGATGAGAGAGCGCTCAAATCCGCCGACTGTGCCAATGAACACCAGCGCAGTATTGGGATGATTAGCTTGTATGGACTCTACGACTGCTAGTGCGGGGTAAACGTGACCGCCCGTCCCCCCCGCCGCGATAATCATTCGCACTCAAATTTCTCCGTTCTGGTGAATTTTCTTTGATAACCGTCTGCCGTTGTACTGCTAATAATAACCCAATTCCAGATAAAATAACCACTAGCGATGACCCCCCAAAGCTAATCAGTGGCAATGGTAGCCCTGTGGCAGGCACAAGGTTGGTCATAACCGCAATATTCAATACCGCTTTGGATGTCACCCAAACCGTCACCCCAGAGGCAATCAACCCGCTAAAGGCATCGGTGGCACGGCGCGAAATTTGGAATCCGCGTATGCAAAATGAGAGATAAATCCCTATCACAATCACCGCGCCAATCACCCCAAATTCCTCACCAATCACCGCAAAAATACTATCCGTATGCGGTGCAGGCAAGCCCTGAAATTTACTTTGTCCTGTCCCAAGTCCAAGACCAGTCCATCCACCATAATAAATGGCGATGAGTGCCTGTTGGGTGTGCCAACTGGCTTGGGTGGGGTCTATAATACCCGCCGAGAACGCATCAATACGGGTTTTGGCATAGGGGAAAAATGGCAAAATAATCATCGTTGCCAAAAGGAGTGTCCCCAATATAATGGTGACTTGGCGCATATTTGCACCTGCCAAAAAGAACATGATGCCCGATGTGATAAAAATTGTCACCGCCGTGCTAAGGTCTGGCTGAATCACCACCAACCCGGTGACAATGCCCACCAACACCAAAAATGGCAACAAGCCATAGGTGAAGCTCCGCAGACGGACGTTTTTTGACCCCATCCACGCCGCCATATAAATGATGATGGCGAGTTCTGCAAATTCACTAGGCTGAAAACGTCCGTTGATGAGCGCACGACGCGCCCCAAACGTATCGTCACCAAAAATCAACACGGCGATGAGAAAGCTAATCGCCATGAGCATGACGATGAGCGCCAGCCTGCGGACAAACTTCAAGTTCACCCGCGAAAAAAACAACATCGCCCCAATGCCGATAATCACATTTTGCACATGGCTCAATGCCACACGGGTTTCACTACCAAATTCCGCCAAACTCCAATCGAATGTGGCGCTATACACCATCATCAACCCCAACGCGAGGAGCATCCCTGTGATGATGAGTATGGGCTTGTCTAATGTGTTCCAAAACGTGAGTTTGCGCTCTACCACAGGACGCGCCCCTACATCGGCAGAGGTACGTTTGGTGGGACGCACCGCCTGAATGGGGATGGCGGGCAAATCATCATCTACAAATTGAGGTAAAGTTTGGTCTGTCATAGAGCATTTTTCCTATACCATCATCATTATAACGTCATTACCAGTTCACAAAAATGTTCGCCCCGTTGGGCAAAATCCTTATAGGCATCATAACTTGTGCCACCCGGTGAGAGCAACACCACATCACCCGATTGTGCCAATTTTTTTGCCAAGGCAACCGCTTCTTCTAGCAATTGCACACGGGTGACATTTTGAGCATGACCAAATAAACGTTTCATGGTCTCTACTACTATATCACCATCCCGCCCAAACGCGATAATATGGCGGGTTTTGTGTCGTGCCAATGTGAGCATTTCATCCCATGATAATTTTTTATCTGCCCCACCTGCGATAAGGACAATTGGCTCAGTATAACTATTTAACGCCGCCAGCACCCGTTCTGGCGCGGTGGCGATGCTATCATTGACATACGTCACCCCGTCCAACACGCGCACCGTCTCTAGGCGATGTGGCACAGGCTTAAACGACCGAATAACCTCAATCATTTCCTCTGGAGAGACACCCGCCGCACCCGCAATCGCACCCGCCGCCAACACATTTAACACGTTGTGGTCGCCACGCAGAGGAATTTCGGATACATCGCACAAGATATGTGGCTCGCCATCGGGACTCGATAGCCCCGTCACCGCCAAGCGACTGCCAATCATAAATGCGCCATCACTCACCATCTCGCGCCGACTAAACCACACCAATTGCCCTTTGACAACTGGTTCTAAAACCCGTGTCATTGGGTCATCACGCCCCAAAATAGTGATGTCATCGGCGGTCTGATGGGCGATAATATTGGCTTTGGCGCGGATATAGTCGTGCATTGTGCCGTGTCTATCCAGATGATTTGGCGTAATATTCAGGATTGCCCCAATAGGCGGACTCGCCAAGCATAATTCCAACTGAAAGCTAGACAGTTCCATGACCACCTGATGCTGTGGGCGAATGCCCATCATCACATCGAGTAGCACATTGCCAATATTGCCCCCCACCCAGGTGGTCATACCCGCCCGCTTGCACATTTCAGCGACCAATGTCGTGGTGGTAGTTTTGCCTGCGCTCCCCGTGATGCCGATAATCGGCGCGGGACACCGCTCTAGGAATAATTGGGCATCGTTGGTGATGGGGATATTACGCTCACGGGCTTCTTGCAAAAATGGGATGTTGAGTGGCACACCACCCGATACACACACTAAATCGGTGGCAGAAAGCAACTCGGTGGGATGCCCACCAAACACAAAACTCACACGCGGAAAATCTTCCAGTGGCACATCTATCTCATACGCCTCGCGTTGGTCTGTGACGACCACTCGCGCCCCTGTGCTGGGCAACCAGCGCGCAAGGGCTTGCCCCTGACGGGCAAATCCGACCACCACCACGCGCCGTCCATCTAAAATTTCGCTACTTACGCCTCTTGAGAACATATAAACCAATCTCTTTTTATCATATAAGCGGACGACACGATGGGAGTTAATTTTTTATATGAAATATCTTTTTTGTGGCTGACATACGAGGCTAAAGCCTCTAGTCAGCCAGTACATCCTTCAAAATTGGCAGAATTGTACTGGCTGACTAGCACGCAGTGCGTATGTCAGCCATCAATTAAAAAATATTTTACACCGTCTTTATTTACTAACAACCATTATGCCATCTCGATAAGTGTCATCACAAAATCGCCAATGCCACCCCAACCATCGCCGCTAAAATACCCACTAGCCAAAACCGTTGCACCACTTGGGTTTCGCTCCATCCACCAAGTTCAAAGTGATGATGCAATGGGGCTATCCGAAACAGTCGTTTATCCACACCCAAATAACGCCTGCTCCATTTGGCAGAAGCCACTTGTAAAATAACCGATAGCGTCTCTGCGACAGGCACAATGGCGATAATGGGCAACAACATCCATTGCCCAGTCATGAGTGCCACTGTGCCGAGTGTCGCGCCAAGTGCCAATGAACCCGTATCCCCCATAAATAGCTGGGCGGGATGCGCGTTATACCACAAAAATCCAAAACATGCACCCACCAAGACAAAGCACAATTGCACGAGGTAAATTTGCCCCTGCAAATACGCAATTACGCCATAGGCGGCAAATGCGCTGGCGGTGATAATCCCCGCCAGACCATCTAGCCCGTCAGTAAAATTGACCGCGTTAGACGTGCCAATGATGATAAATATCGCCAGTGGAATGAAAAAAACTGGACTCATCGGGATAACCACAGGGATGAGTGGGATGCGAATTTCGTTGGCAAACGAAAAACCGCCTTGATACAACGAAATCATACAGGCGACAAATCCCGCTAGGAACAATTGCCCCAAAAATTTTGCACGCGGAGAAATCCCTTCACCGACTGTCCCAAATGACCGCCGAATCCCTTCCCAATCATCAATACCGCCGAGTATGGCAAAGCCAATGAGTACCAACAAAGGCAAAAAGGTACTTGCGCCAGAGCCAGATTGCACCACCCGCGCCAAATTGAGCGCAAAGACGATGAGTACCACAGGCACAACAATCATAATACCGCCCATAGTAGGTGTGCCAATTTTTTTCTGGTGCATTTCTGCGAGTGCCTCACGCACTTTTTTGCCAAGTTTGAGCCGTTTCAACACTTCAATAAACGGCTCACCCCAAATGACACACAACAAAAATGTGATACCGCCCATCGTGAGCGCCAAAGATAACCCACCAACAGTCATCGTTTTATCCCCCCATCCCAGAATTTTGCGCCAATAAGTCAAGCCGTGTTTGGTCATTCGGGATTTCGAGTAAATAGACCAAACGCGAGGTCATGCGACTAAAAATTGGGGCGACCACTTGGCTCGCCCAACGCCCATTTTGGGGGCGGTCTAATTTAATAAGAATACTCACTTGCGGGTCATCGGCGGGCAAAAATCCGACAAAACTCATGATATATGCGCCAACCTCATACCCAACCGGTGTGCCAATTTCGGCAGTACCCGTTTTGCCTGCAATCGTATATCCCGGGACTCGCGCCCCTTCATCTAGCCCAACTTCGACCACATCAACCATCATACTGGTGACAATCCGTGCTGTTTCTTGGCTGATGGTGGTTGTCCCCAGTGGCATGGGGCGCGACTCATAAATCCTATCGCCGTCCACAATCTGATGCACCACACGCGGTTGCATCATCACCCCGCCATTGGCAATGGCATTCACCGCCACCAACATCTGTAAGGGGGTGATAGATAACCCCTGCCCAAAACTATTCGTCCCCAAATCGCTCTCGCTCCATTGCCCACTCAGGTCATCTGGAGTCCGTATAATACCACGTTGTTCGCCTTGCAAATCTACCCGTGTAAGACTACCAATGCCAAAACGGTTGAGCATCTCATAAAAAAGCTCCCAACCCATTTCTTGTGCCATTGTCGCTGTACCAATATTGAGCGATTCGACCAGTGTACGGCGCACATCCACCACCCCATACGCCTGTCTATCCCAATTTTGGATACGGATACCGCCCATCTCTAGCACCCCTTGGTCGTTATACGTCCAATTGGGGGTAATTGTGCCTGTTTCTAATGCCGCCGCCACCGTGATAACCTTAAAAATAGACCCTGGCTCAAACAAATCGGTGATAGCGGGATTTTGGAGTTCACGCGGATTTTGCACATTAAAATAGGCGTTGGGGTCAAATGACGGATAACTCGCCATGCCCAAAATATCACCCGTGCGCGGATTCATGACGATAATCGTGCCACCCGTCGCGCCTGTTTCGGTGATAGACCGTTGTAACTCGGCTTCGATTAAAAATTGCACATTGCGGTCAATGGTTAATACCAGTGTCGCACCACTATTAAGCGCCCCTGTGTCTTGTGGCAAATCAAACGGGATGTTGCTCACGGCACGGTCACGCGATTGTCCTTCTAGCTCACTCTGATAATATCCCTCAACACCATAATTCCCGCGTGAGTCCTCGCCAATTCCATTCACAAAGCCAATGATTTGCGCCCCCAAAGGTCCTTGAGGATAGACACGGCGTTGTACCCGTTCCACTTCAATCCCAAAGATGTCGAGTTCACGAATCTGATACCATGTTTCGGGGTCTACTGTACCGAGTGGCACCCATACCACGCCACTGGTCAATGCCTCATACATTTCGAGTTCATCGCGGTTCAAAATGCTGGCAAGGTCGGTGGCGACTCTGGTCTTATTGGAAATCAGACCAGGGCTAATGCCGATGCGATAGAGGAGGGTATTCACCGCCAATGGATTGCCATTGCGGTCATAAATTTCACCGCGCGGGCTTTCGTCACGGACAATCCGCCCCGAATTAGCATCCCGTTTGAGCTGAAATTCGGCTTGGACGCGGGGGTCTGTGGGAAATTGAAACGAGACAATCCGCAAAAGCAACACGGCAGACATAACAATCACGCCCACCAATACCAGGGGCGCACGTTGTCGTAAAATCACTTGCTGATTTGGAAATTGAGCCTGAGTTGCCATATTGATTTTTAGCCTCCGCTAGATGACCCATTGATACTATCGAGGATGGCTTGCAATTGCGCCCCTGCCCAATCGCCAAACGTTTGGTTATAGAGGGGTGCTTCGTCTGCCTGTGCCACAATGGGCGCAACGGTATCTTGACGGGTTGGGCTATAGCCATTCACCACCAAATATTCAATTTGTGGACCAGATGCCAGTACAAACCCCAATTCTTCGGCGCGGGTTTGCAAATTTGGCACACTCTCTAGGCGGGCAATATCGGCACGCAAGGCTTCGTTGGCACGTTCTAAGTCGTCTCGTTCTTCGATAAGCGCATCTATGCGACGATTAAGTGTCGCCTCAGAGACCACCTGTGACAAATATAAGCCACCCAAGATGAGGGCAATAAAAAAGCCAAGTATGGCGAGTGCCAAAAATTGACGTTGTGGCTCCCATCCGCGTGCTTGCAGGGCATGAGAAAGCCAATTCTCTTGTCCTTTTGCCATGTTGATATACCTCTTATAATTTTTCTATCACACGCAATTTTGCGCTACGACTGCGCGGGTTTTGCGCTTGCTCCTGTTCGCTGGGAGCAATGGGCTTTCTTGTGACTAATTGTACCACAGCCCGTTTTTCTTGCAGTACCATACCGGGAGGCGAAATAATTTCTTCGCTCATATCCCTAAAGACCTGCTTCACAATACGGTCTTCTAGGCTATGAAAACTAATCACTGCCAACCGACCACCCTTTTTTAACAAGCTAACCGCACGCGGGAGGGTATTTTCTAGCACACGCAATTCGTCATTGACCCCAATTCGCAACGCCTGAAAAATCCGTGTGGCGGGATGAATGGGCTTGACCCCCTTCACATATTTTTTGGGAGTGGCGGCTTCTATCACCCCTGCCAATTGGCGTGTGGTGGTGTATGGGCGGTGTTCGATGATAGTTTTTGCCAATGGACGCGAATATTTTTCTTCGCCATAGCGCCAAAACAAATCGGCTAAATCGGCTTGTGACCACGTATTGACAATATCGGCGGCGGTGGATGTTTGGTCATCTTGTGGATTAAAACGCATATCCAAGTCGCCATCGTGCATAAAGGCGAATCCGCGTGTGGGAGTGTCTAATTGCATGGACGACACGCCTAAATCCAACAAAATCGCGTCCACAGAATCCCAACCAAGCGCATGAGCCTGTTTGGTCATATCCAAATAACTGGCTTGACGAATCTGCGCCCTATCGCCAAATGAAACAAGTTTGTCTTGTGCCAATGCCAATGCTTGCGCGTCTAAATCCAACCCTAAAAGGTGCGAAAAACCCGCCGTAAGCAACGCATGACTATGCCCACCCGCGCCCAATGTGCCATCAATTAGGCGGGCTTTGGGGTGAATACATGGGGTGAGATAGGTGATAACTTCATCCAGCAAAACCGAGATATGCGCCATTGTGTTATATCAACCGCACGCCCGATATACCTTCACGGAGGGCTTGCGCCCGTGTGTGCATCAGCGCCTCTGGCATCTGACCATCGCCCGTGAGCCATCCGCCCATGCCAGCCGCAACCGCCCCTGCCTTCAAAAATTGGGGGATATTATCGCCATCTACCGCGCCATTGCACATAAAGCGCATGTGGTTGAGTGGGGCGAATATTGCCTTAAAATAATCTAATCCCAATGCCCCTATGGGGAACAATTTAAGCAGTTGCACACCCATCGCCCACGCATTAACTGCCTCGCTAGGGGTAATGACCCCTGGGGCGACAAATACACCCACTTTGAGGGCATACTCGACCACACTCGGCACAAATGCAGGCGACACAATAAAATCTGCCCCTTCACCAATCGCCCGTTCCGCATCAGCAACCGTGAGGACTGTCCCCATACCCGCAATCACCGCATCGCCCCACCGCTTTTTGAGCGCGGACATCGCCTCTAGCGGTTGCGCCGAATTGAGGGTGAGTTCAAAAATGCTCATGCCATGTGCTTGCATAATTTCGGCGGTATGTAGGGCGGTGGCAGGCGGAAAATTCCCGCGCATCCCCACCATAACCGCTTGCGAAAGGATGGTATCTAAAATGTGTTGTGGGTGCATACGATTTCCTATCCAACAAAAAAGTTTGGCGCAAAATAAAAATACAGCCTATAATAGAGATAGAGTGTAACATATAACCAAAAGGAATTGCGATGTTCAAACGGCTGTGGATGGTGATAATGGGTGTGGGAATGGTTTTGGGGGCATGTTCACCAGCCGAAGAAGAATTATTGCCGACACGGGTCGTTTTGCTCGATAATGTGGCAGTGAGTATCAGCGCCACCGAAGCGATAAGCAACCCAACCGAAACCCCTGTGCAAAGCGGGGCGCGTCCACTGCCACCCACATTTACACCTGCCCCATCAGAGACACCCATCCCCACATGGACACCCACCGCCACGCCAGCGGTTGTGCGCGGGTCGGTTTTATTTGTCTATAATGAAGATTCCATCATCCGTATCAATGACGATGGTACAGGGCAAGAACTGATTATCACTTTTGGCGTGGGCAGACGCATTAGCCAAATGACACTCTCTCCCAAAGGCGACCTCATCGCCTTTGTCGCCCCCGGAAACGGAAGCGCCCGCGAAATATGGAT
Organism: Anaerolineae bacterium; assembly: GCA_034436595.1. Lineage (GTDB taxonomy): Bacteria > Chloroflexota > Anaerolineae > Aggregatilineales > Phototrophicaceae. Next base: position 12,816 of record DAOTUO010000261.1, read on the forward strand.
TGCCAACACCACAGGCACATATCTGCAACAAATATCGTGTTTGGGATTTGCCGATGTGCGCCACCCCACATGGAGCGCCGATGGTCAGGTGATTGGATTTGTCGCATCCCAAGCCGAAAATAGCCCTATGGATATTTATACCGTTGGGTGGCAAGGTGCAGATACCTGCCCCACAGGCAACCAACAACGGCGTATCACCGAAAGAAACAGCACCACCATCACCAGTTTGGCATTTAGTGCCGATGGGGGACGGTTATTTTTTAGCGATGACGTGGTCTATGCCGTGAGCCTCGCCGATTTTTCCGTCTCTGAACCACTCACCATTACGCGCGGATTTGGGTCAGATTTTCACCTTGCCCATAGCCCCACCGCCAATACCCTCGCTTATCTGCGTGATAGCGGTGTGAAAGTGGATGGCATCCCAACGGGCAACCTCATCGGCTTAAATGTCGCTACCACAGACATGGTATCGGCAAGTTTCCAAGATAATATCAACATCCTGTCATTTGTATGGCGTGCCGATGGCGAGGCAATTTTGCAATCGCTACAAAATCGGGTGGTTTTGACCTTTATCAATGGGGGCATTGCCACCACCATAGATAGCGATGCGGGACGTTTTCCCAATGCACAATTTAGCCCAGATGCCAATTTTGTCGCCTATTTTGATACAGATAGCACCAACCTATCACAAATTTTTATCACCCCTGCAACAGGTGGTGTCCAGCGCCAATTGACCACCATTACAGAAGGTCAAATTGGGAATTTCGTTTGGGTTAGTCAATAGAGAATGGAGATTTTTATGTTAAAGCGTCTTGGATTAATAGTCATCGTTGTATTTATCTCAATGTTGGTGGTACAAACCGCCAGCGCACAAACCACAGGGGAACGGATTCATGTCGTGCGTCAGGGCGATACACTCCGCACCATCGCCACCACCTATAACAGCACATGGCAGGCAATTGCTGCCCGTAATGCGTTAGTAAATCCCAATCGCATTTATGTGGGGCAACGCCTCATCATCCCCGCACCAGGGACAAATGTCAATCAGACGGTGCGAACATACACCGTGCAACCCAATGATAGCCTCACATCGGTTGCCATCCGCTATAACACCACTGTTTTGGCACTGGCACAAGCCAACGGCTTGACCACATCATCGCGCTTGTTGGTTGGTCAGGTGTTGCAATTACCCGCGCAAGGCGGTGTGATTGCCCCACCCGCCGTTGTCAATCCACGCCCCGTTATCACTGTGCGGACACTGACCAATGGCTATTATTACGTGTTGGCGGGTGATAATTTGTCATCCATCGCCCGTTATTTTGGCGTGGATATGTGGAATATTGCCCGCGCCAATGGTATTTTGAACCTCAACCACATCTATGCGGGAATGCCTCTACGGATTCCCGGACGATGAGACGCACAGGGGTGATAGTCCACAAACACAGCTATCACCCCTACATTCGTATCTAATTTTCATAAAGGAGTAATCTCTATATGAAACACCTATTGCGCTGTTTGTTGCTTTTTATTTCTATTTTGCCAATGGTCGTTTTTGCACAATCCGATAGCGATATCACCATAGACGACATCGAAAATACCTTTGCTAATGGAGAACCGAAAACAAATTCATAGGATTATATCAATAACTCATCATTAAACGTGTTTTCACCCCACCCCCCTCCCCAAAAAATTGGAGAGGGGGCCAAAACCTGCCCTAAAATGGGTTTCTCCCCCTTTCTCCACGCAGTGGGAGGGTCGGTCAAATAAGAAGACAATGCTAAGGTGGGTGAATCTTAATGCTTTGTTTCTGGGTGCGTTGAAGAGCATGGAGG
>DAOTUO010000262.1:0-41077 GCA_034436595.1 Anaerolineae bacterium
ATTGTCTTGTCTATGACATTATCACAGCCAAGACTCAGACCATCCGCGAGCAATTTGGGTTATCTAAAGATTGATTGTAACAAAACACAAACCCCTCAGATGAAAAATACTGGCGGAATTCTAATGAAGAGGCGCTATACTAGAATGTTATGGGATAAAAACCTCTGCTATAATGAGATTCATCTATAACTTGATTCTGTAATCGCTAAAAATATCGGAATAATGGACAAGTAAGTTTAGAGTGCCAACGGAGGGCAATAACCGTGGCGAATAAAATGGAACGGTTCACACAACGGGCGCGGCGCGTTTTGGGGCTGGCGCAAGAAGAAGCGGAACGGCTCAATCATAATTACATCGGCACAGAGCATTTACTTTTGGGGCTGATGCGTGAAGAAGGTGGTGTGGCAGGACGTGTTCTGCGCGACTTGGGATTAGAACCTCGCCGTGTAGAAGAATTGGTGGAGCGCCTTACTCGTGCCTCCACACGGACATCCCCCACGCAACTTGATTTGTCTCCAGGTACAAAAAAGGTGCTAGAACTCGCCGTAGATGAAGCCCGCCGTATGGGTCATCATTATATCGGCACAGAACATCTCCTATTGGGACTGGTACGTCAACAAGAGGGTGTGGCAATAGATGTCCTCAAACGACTCGGCATTAGCCCAGAAGAAGTCCGTCGCCAAACGCGCCGTGTGCTTCAGGAAAGCCCAATGCAACCGCAGAGCAATACCGAAGAAAAAACGCCACAGCAACCGCCACAAAAACGGCGTGGCACAGAAAAAACCCCTCTCGTAGACCAACTCGCAACCGATTTGACCGAGATGGCAAAAGAGGGCAAGCTAGACCCTGTGGTGGGACGCGAAACCGAAATTGAACGGGTTATCCAAGTGCTATCTCGGCGCAGAAAAAACAACCCCGCCCTCATTGGCGAACCAGGGGTTGGTAAGACCGCAATTGTCGAAGGATTGGCACAACGGATTATCATGGGCGATGTCCCCAAACCCCTCATGAACAAGCGTGTTTTGCAATTGGATGTGGGGTCATTGGTGGCTGGCACGATGTATCGTGGGCAATTTGAAGAACGCCTCAAGCGCGTGATTGAAGAACTCAAAACATCTGATGCAATCCTCTTTATAGACGAAGTTCACATGCTGGTCGGTGCTGGTTCTGCTGGTAGCAGTGTGGATGCCGCCAATATCCTCAAACCTGCCCTCGCACGCGGTGAATTGCAATGTATCGGTGCGACCACATTAGACGAATATCGCAAGCATATCGAAAGCGATGCCGCCTTAGAACGGCGCTTCCAACAAATTTTGGTGGAAGAACCGTCTATCGAAGAGACCATCGAAATTTTGCAAGGGATTAAAATCCCCTATCAAGAACATCATAATGTCGAAATCACCGATGAAGCCATTGAGCAAGCCTCTCACCTCTCGGCACGCTATATCCCAGACCGCTTTTTGCCAGATAAAGCCATTGACCTCATTGACGAATCTGCCGCCCGTCTGCGGATGTACAAGAGTCCAGAAGCCGCCCAAGTGCGCCGTATGGAACTCGATTTAGCCGATATTGATGATGAAATCAGCTTGCTCACTGAGGAAGATGAAAATTCTGAACGGGCAACCGAATTGCGTGAGCGTCAACAAACCCTCTCGCATATTTTGGGCGACCTCAAATCGAATTGGAACGAAGAAACCAATCAGCCAAGACTCACTGGCGAAGATATTGCCGAAGTTGTGGCAATGTGGACGGGTATCCCCGTTATGCGAATCGCTGGCGAAGAAACTGCCAAATTGATGGAGATGGAAAATGCCCTCCACAAGCGCATTATTGGGCAACACGAAGCCATCAGCGCCATTAGCAAAGCGGTACGCCGTGCGCGTGCAGGTCTAAAAGACCCCCGCCGCCCCATTGGGTCGTTCATGTTCTTGGGACCCACCGGTGTTGGTAAGACAGAACTCACCAAAACACTGGCGGAATTTATGTTTGGCAGTGAAGACGCGCTTGTTCAATTGGACATGAGCGAATTTATGGAACGCCACTCTATCGCCCGTTTGGTCGGTGCGCCTCCTGGGTATGTCGGCTATGAAGATGCTGGTCAATTGACCGAAGCCATTCGCCGCCGTCCCTATAGCATTGTCGTATTCGATGAAATCGAAAAAGCACATCCAGAAGCCTTTAACATGCTGTTGCAAATCATGGAAGAAGGTCAATTGACCGATGCGCGGGGCAGACGGGTAGATTTCCGTAATGCGCTCATCGTCATGACGAGCAATATCGGCGCAGATACCATTAAGCGCGGGGCAAATTTGGGCTTTAGCTTGCCAACCGATGCCACCGCCGCCGAGCGCGAGAGTTATGAAGAACTCAAGAAAAAGATCAATGAGCAATTACGGCGTGCCTTCCGTCCAGAGTTCCTCAATCGGGTGGATGCCACCATTGTGTTCCGTCCATTGACACAAGACGAAATTAAGCAAATTGTGGATTTGGAACTCATCAAAGTTGGCAATCGCCTCATCGAACATGCCATCACACTCGAAATCACCGAAGAAGCGCGGGCATGGATTGCCACCAAAGGCTATGACCCAGAGTATGGCGCACGCCCACTACGCCGCCTCATCCAAAATGAAGTGGAAGATGCCCTCTCTGATGGTATCTTGGGTGGCAAGTTCACACTCGCCAGTATGGTTCGCCTCACGGTGGATGATAAGGGCGAGTTACTGATGGAAAATGCCGATGAAAATCAGGCAGAACCCACCCTGAACTAATGTAAATGGCAATAATTTGATAACCCCAGTGGACGCGCAGAAGCGCGTCCCTACGCCCCCTCTCCACTTCTGTGGCTGAGGGGGTTTTTATTTATCCCTCTGCCAATTTTCGCATCGCTAATGTCTTAACCGCGTGTATCATCTTCTCATCGGGATTAATTTGCAAGGCACGGTCATAAATAGCAATCGCACCCGCATAATCGCGTTTACCCACATAAATCAACGCCCAATAGATATAAGACGGCATATCGTGTGGGTGATGATGAATCGCTTTTTCAAAATTGACAATAGCACGCGCCTCGTCTTTGAGCCGATAATACGCCAACCCCAAATAATGATATGCCAGCCAATTTTGTGCATTGAGGCGAATCGCTTCACCCAAATCGGCAATGGCACGGGGATATTGGTCGGTATCAATATAGGCACATCCGCGCTTAGTATAGGCGGTGGCATCCTCTGGCATCAGAAAGATTGCCTGTGTGTAGTCTGGTATCGCCTCATTTGGGCGACCCGCATAATAGTGTTTATCACCACGCGCCAAATACTCTTTGGCACTCAAAAATTCACTCATGAGTCAATTCCTTCTGCATCATCAAATTCCATCGCCACAATTTTTTGCCACACCGATTCAATATAAATGACCAACGGGGTTTGTGGGGCTAATCCGCGCAAAATGTCGTATACCATAATAGGAATTTTGAGCCGTAGCCCGTCTATCCGCACATAATGACGGTCATAAGAGCGTCCTTCCACTTTTTCTAGCGACCATTCCCCCCTGAGCGCACTCACGGGCATCGGGTATTTTTGACGGCGTTCCCGCTTGCCCAAATGATTAACATACAGGATGATGCCCATCAGCAATAAGCCAATCGGCAATAAAAATGGCAATGCGCTCAAAAATGTATCCAAATACACTCGTATATTAAACACCAAACCGCAAATTACCAACCCAATGATGCCAATCGCCAATAAAATAAATAAGGCACATCCCAAGTCGAGTGATTCTAGGGTATCTTCTTGTCCCAGACGGTCTTTTTGGCGTGGGGAAATTTGCCCCACACGGTTAGCGATGAGGTCGTCCTCTGAAAAATCGAAATATTCGGCAAAACGTGTGTCAAAAGCCATCGTTATATCCTAATAGACCAGTTAAATTGTGGAGATTTTACCATATTCCACCCAAATGATTGAATGATTCTCATTGGCTCATTATAATTTCTGCTATAAAGGAGATTTGTTATGAGTACACAATCAGTAAAATTAGACAATCGGCTGTCTACCAATGACACCGTATCACTCGATAAATCGCTCCCCTTGTGGGCAAGGCGCAGTAACCCCATTATCCGCCGTCAATTGGGGGCGCATTGGCGTGTTTTTCCGCCAGAAATTCGCCCTATTGTCAATTGGGTGATTATTTATGCCGTATTTTTGGGATTAAGCCTCACAGGGTCAGATTTGTTATATGTCCTCTTTGTGCCGTTGGCATTGGTATCTGCGGTGGTATTTCCTGCGGTTTTATGGCTGTATATCCGCACATTGGGACAAATTATTTCCGATTCCGCAGGGGCGATGGTGAGCGAATATACCCACGATAGCCTCACGCTTTTGCGTACCACCCCATTTACGGGGATGGAAATTATTTTGAGCAAAATTTCTGCCTCTGTCTGGCGACGGATGGATGACCTGCAAGACATCACCAGTTATACCCGTACTATGGGCGCGATGGTGATATTGGGATTTTATTTCTTGCAATTCAACGCCGCCACCTATCCCAATGTTGCACAAGCGTTGGCATTGCCGATGTTACTCGCCTCGCTGGTGCGTGTCCCGCTCGAAATGGTGATGGTCGCCAGTGTTGGGGTGATGCTTGGGGCATATACAAAATCAAAAAATAGCGCCGTCTTAGCCACGACCATCTTTATATTTTTCTATTTTCTGTTGCTCACCCTCGCCCGCTTTTTGGGATGGGCATGGTGGCTACAATGGGTGATTGATGCGGTGATACCGGTTATTTTGTCCATCAGCATCATTGCGGGGGCATTAATCATGACACAACGCACCCTAGAAAAAGACTAGCGTAGGCAAATCGTGGTGTAAGCGTTTCTTAGTCGTGGGGTTAATTGGGGATATAATAAAGGTATCATCGTTACAATTTGTTAAGATTGGAGATATCTTTATGAAAACTCGTATTTTGCCCCTTATTGGGCTGATGGTATTGCTCATGAGCATCGCTATTAGTGTATCGGCACAAGAAACCATCCCCGTTCGTGAGCCATACGTTACCGCTGACCTCAATGTCAATGTCCGCGCAGGCGATAGCACCGCATTTCGCCGTTTAACCGTCCTAGCCACCGACCAGAGTGCCTCTATTATCGGCATCAATAGCCGTCGCAATTGGTATCAGATTCAACTGACCAATGGGCGCATCGGCTGGGTGGGGTCTAGTGTTGTCACTGTCACAGGCGATTTGACCAATGTGCCAGTGGTGACACCCACCGCCCAACCAACCACGCCAACAACAACCACGACCACGACCACCACAAACACATCTGGATTAAGCGACCTCAGCGCATCCCCACCCAAAGTAGAACCCAGTAGCCCAAGCTGTGGCGTGGCGTTTAATGTGTTGGTCAATATCAACAATGCAGGTCCCGCCAGAACCAACACCCCTGCCACCATTTATATCGAAGATATTGTCAATGGGGTGACAGTGGCATCGTTCACCACCGTATTGCCCCAAATTGACCCCAACATCAATTTTGTGGTGGGTGGTTTGACCACTGTCAACACGGGTGGCGGACAAGTCCATACCATCCGCGTGACCATTGACCCAGAAAATCGTGTTGCAGAGACCAATAAAAACAACAATAGCGCCAGCATGACCTATACTCTGCTCGGTGGCTGTTAATGGAGATTATGATGTCACGCACAAAATGGATTTTTATCCTACTCATCGCCCTACTCGCATTGCCATTGGCAGTATCTGCCCAAACGATTCTACCCAATGACGATACGGTGATAGATGCCAATGCCAATATTAGCTTCCCACCGCCTATCTATACCCTACGCGGGCAAGTGCGCGTGTTTGGGAGTGCCAATGTTGCCAATATGAGCAATTACTTTTTGGAATTTCGTCCTGTGGTGAACAAGCCCAATGTCATCAACAATGCCGCATGGACACCCGCATCGCTCCCCACAACATCCCCTGTCACCAATAATGTGCTTGGCACATGGGATACCAGCCTCATGGCGGACGGGCTATATGAATTGCGCCTCACGCTTAATGTGCGTGGGCAAGCCGCCACCTACTTTGTGGTGAGTCCGTTGCGTGTCGAAAACACACCCAGCAACTTCATCAGCCAAAATCCGCAATTGGTAACCAGCCCCACCCCACTCGCCGTTTTGCCAACCACTGCCACCAACACCCCGTCGGCAACACGTTCAGCCACCGCCACCGCCACCATTGATGCCAATGTCCGCACAGGCGATGATGTTGCCTATCAAGTAGTCGGATTTTTGCTCAATGGGCAAAGTGCCAGCATCTTGGGTGTTAGCTCAACAGGTACTGGTTGGTATTTTATCGAATTATCAAATGGCAGACGTGGCTTTATTTCGCCACAACTGGTTACAACCAGTGGCAGTACAGCAGGTCTGACACGGATAGACCCACCACCATTCCCTGTGCCACCCACTGCCACACCCATCCCTGTGAGTGGTAATTTGGCGGCATCTCTGCCCGCAATTACCCCAGAAAATCCCACCTGCAATGTGCCATTCCAAGTGTTGATTAATATCACCAACAACGGCACAGGCAACACCCAAGTAAGCGCCACCGTGCTTTTCCAAGATTTCCATAATGGTCAGTTGCAAAGTTCATTCTTTAGAACTATTCCCCCACTCGCTCCTGGTCAAAATTATGTCGTGGGCAGTGATAACTGGGTGATTGCCACCAATGGGGGCAAACCACATGAACTCCGTGTCACCATAGACCCAGAAGGCTTAGTCGCAGAACAAATCGAAAGCGATAACGTCTATAGCGTTGTCTATACCTTACAACAAGGGACATGCCCATAATCACTATAATTGCCCCTATCTGGTTTGATAGGGGCAATTGGCAATTCCCTCAAATTACAAGCAATATTTTCCATTTTGAGCTATCATTGAAATAACACGTTAGAAACAACCCTACAAGGAGTTACTTATGTATAAAAAAATCATTTTATTGATGGTGAGTCTCATCATCTTGGTTTTGGCAGTCGGTGTCAATGCACAAGGCATTAGCCCCAACCCCAACACCCCACCCAACCCCAATGCCAATATCAGCTTTCCGCCACCCGTGTATTTTTTGCGTGGTGAAATGCAGATTTATGGCTCTGCCAATGCACCGGGTATGGTGAGTTATTTCTTAGAATATCGCCCACTCATCATTGCCCCCAGCCCCGATATTCAATTGCCAGAAATCCCTTGGGGTCCCATTTCGTTGCCAAGCAGTACACCTGTCCAAGACGGATTATTAGGCTTTTGGAACACATTCACCGTTGCCGATGGCTTATACGAAATTCGCCTCACGGTGAATGTCCCCAACCAAGACCCACTTGTGTTTGAAGTCGCGCCGTTGCGTGTGGAAAATACCCTATCCGATTTTGCCCTACGCAATGTGCAATTATTCACCCTACCGGGTGGTTTAGATGCGGCGGTTATCCCAACCGACTCGTCACTCGCGCCTATCTCTACGCCAGATGTAACTATCATCAGCACATCACCACAAGCGACTGCCACCATTGATGCCAACGTCCGCACAGGTGATGATACCGTCTTTAGTGTGGCGGGTGTGTTACGCAATGGCACCACCGCCCCCATTTTGGGCATTAGCTCAACCGGTAGCGGTTGGTATTATATCGAACTGCCCAATGGCACACGCGGGTTTATTGCGCCATCGGTGGTCACGGTCACTGGCGATTTAAGTAACTTGACTCGGACCAATCCACCACCACGCCCAATCCCAACATCAACACCCGCCCCAACCCGTCCATCTGCGACCAATACCCCATCGGGTGGCTTACCCGATTTTGCGGCGGCATTACCCGCCCTCAACCCCAGCACACCCTCATGCGGTTCACCGTTTAGTGTGCAGGTTAACCTCACTAATCTTGGGTCATCCGCTATCCCAGTTGGGACAACATTTACGGTCAGTTTCCAAGATTGGTCGAATGGCGATTTGTTAGAAGAAACCAGCACCACCGTCACCCTATCGTCACAACCCATTAACCCCGGTGGCAATTTTGTGGTTGGGACATCCTCTTCTATTACGGTCAATAATCGTGGTGGTCAACCGCACGAATTGCGTGTGTATATTGATACCAACAACAATGTCACAGAATCTAATGAAAACAATAACCTCGTCATCAGAAACTACACCCTGTCTGGTGGATGCTAGGTTATCTATTCTCCCACCAAAAAAATCCCCCAAACGGGGGATTTTTTGATTTATTTAAGGGGTCTCATTTTCCTTGCTATGCCAATTTTTGATAAATGTCCACGCATCATCTTCGCTCCACACAATCCGCTTGCGGACATGTTCGGCGGGAATACGCATCGAGCCTCGCAAAATTTCTTCGTGATAAAAATCGTTCACCAATAGCGCCACAGGGATATTGCTGGTATCCACGCGCATATTCATGCGGTTGCTGGTGCGCCGTGCCGTACTCAAATTACTCTCTTCAAATGCCTGTACTTTGCGAAAATCAAAAATCTGCCCGACAATGCTCTCTAACCTAACATCACGATAGAGGTCATCGAGCCAATCATAAACCTGAATGGTGACATCACCATCGAGTGTGCCACGATACTCAATTTTTGCCACATGCGTTGCTTCATCATAGATAGCAGTGGCGTTTGGAATTTCTAAGCGGAGATTTGCCATACGATTATTCCTGAACTAAAAACATAATGACTATACAATAGCTTCCATTTTATCACCACACAGGCTAATTATGATAGCAATATTTGAAAAATCTATTTTTAGAGAGAAAATCTAACCAATGTCTTACGAAGGTGTCGCATAAAAACACAATTTGCGCCAAAATGGGGGGGAATAGAAAATCTAAGGAGACTTTTATGAAGAAGCGTTTGTTACTAATTGTTGGCATTATCGTTTTGGTGGTACTGATTGGCGGGGGATTTTTGGTCTATAACACCTTTTTTAGGGGGGATAATGTTGAACTCGCCCGCCTCAATGGGGGTATTGCCTTCACATCGGATATGGATGGCACATGGGATGTCGTGGCGTTGTCTGCTGATGGTGTATTGAATAACCTTACCCAAGAGGGGGATGGTCACGAATATTTTCCGAGTTATGCCTTTGATGGCGAGATGATTAACATGCTCACCAACCGCAGTGGCGTGGAGATGGGTCCCGCCCAAGTCCGCCCTAATGGGACAGAGTTTAAGGTGTTGGATGTGGTTAGTGCCATTATGTCTGTGGCACAAGCACAACGCTTCCAATGGGACCCTGGCTATACCAAAGACGGCTGGCAATTGTGGGCAGAAATCGCCAACCTCAATCTCGATTTATTTGTACAACCACCCACAGGCGATAAAATCCGCCTCACCCAAGATAGTGTTAATGGTCCCAGAGATTGGTTTGCTACATGGTCGCCAGATGACCAATTTATCCTCTACAATTCTAACCGTGTGAATAACATAGACGAAAATCTGTATATCATCCCCCGTGAGGGTGGCACACCCCAACAACTGACTAGCTATGATTATTCAGTGTTTCATGGGGCGTTTTCGTTGGATGGCGAGACCATTTTATTCGTATCCAATGAAGATGAAATCCTCATGATGGGCGAGATGTCTCTCTTTTTGATGGCTGTAGACGGGAGCAATATTCGCCCTATCGGAGACGAAACATTCGAGGGCGATGCCCAAGTATCACCCGATGGCAGACAAATCATCTATATGTCCAACGAATCGGGCGATTGGCATATTTATCTGATGGATGTGGATGGCACAAACAAAAGTCAACTCACCGAGACGGGCAATAATCTGTTCCCCGTATGGGAGACCATCCCCGCCGATGCTGTGCCAGAGGCAACCGCGACACCATGAGATTTTTGATAATGGGCATCTGCCGTGTGAGCCTCTATATGTGCCTCATATTGATGGGAATATGTCTGATGGTCATTGGGATAGGGGGGCAAATGCCCCTCTCCCCTGTGATTGCATACATGGCAGAAAAATCAGATTCAAATTCATGGGATTTATTCATGATGGACATGCGAACAGGGGTCACATTACGGCTCACCAACACTCACACGGTGGATGAACGCTATCCAGCATGGGCATCTGCGGGCAATCGGTTGGCATATCACCATAACGAAACAGGCACATTTAATCTGGCGGTGATGACGCTCAATCAGACCATCCCCACCTATACCCCATTTTTATTAGAAGCCAATATGGGCGATTTGACCACGATTTATGACAGAGCTATGCCTGCATGGTCGTATGACGATACCTATCTCGGCTTTCATGCCAAAACACGCAATGGGCGCTATGGCTTATTCATGGGGTATGCCGATGGACGCGAAACAAGGATGATTATCAATCCGCCAGAGCTAGGCGATGTGGTGCAATGGGCGTGGTCGCCAGATGCCACACAAATCGCGTTTACACAAACCATGCCAACCGAGTCGCATATTTATCTGCTCACCCTACCAGAGGGAATTCAACCGTTTGCGACCAACCGCGCCAATATGCGCCGTATCATCGAAAATGCCAATTTTCCCGCATGGTCGCCGGACGGCACAAAAATCGCTTATGTCCAACAATTAAATGATATTTCTGTTGTCAATCGTATCTGGATTTATGATTTTGTCACAAACACCCAAGCCAAGCTCATCCCCAGTGGCTATCGGTGGACGTGCGATGAATTGCACCCAGAATGGACACCAGACGGGCAATCAATCGTCTTTGCCACCGATTGCAATACCCTATCTGAGCGCAATTTTGATATTTACATCGTCAATGCCGATGGCACAGGATTGCGCCGTCTGACCTTTGGTGCAATGGATGAGCTCGCGCCCGATTGGGGAATTTATGATGCAGGCGGGTGATTGGGCAGGCGCACCCAAAAAATTGAGCCACCGCTCTCTGGAAATTTTGCCCCTGCTTCGCCCTTCATCGCCTCTGCCAATGTCTTGACCACCCACAACCCAAGCCCCACACTGCCTTCATTGCCGGTGGGACGGGTACTGAGTTTGCCAAATTCGCTAAAGAGGCGGGTTCTTTCTTCCAAAGGAATCCCCGCGCCCCAATCGCGGACATTGATATATGTTCCTTCTGGGGTGACATTTGACCACACATGCACTTCTTTGTTGGGTGGGCTATATTTGACCGCGTTACTCATCAAATTTTCTACAATCTGGTTCACCCGTTTGGGGTCTGCATAAATCATACCGGGTGTTTGTCCAACCAACACTTCAATTTGTTTGGCAGCGGCTCGCATGGCATATTTTAAGCCAATATCCAACAATATCCCTTCAATAGGTAGCAGTTTGGGGTCAAAACGCATCTGTCCGCGCAAATTGAGCGCCGTCAAAAAATCGCCCACCATTTCTTGCATCGCCTCCAACGCGCCACCCATATCTTTTAAGACCCCACGCATTTGAGGATTATTGTCGTTATAAGCACTCAATAATCCCTCCAACATCAACAGGTCGTTGATAGGGTGTTGAATATCGTGAGTGGCAATTTCAATCAGGTGGGATTGGTCTGCATACGCTTTTTGATATTGATGCAATTGGTCACGATAAGAATTAAGCCGTTGGTAAGCCTTAATATGGGTATTGAGGCGGGTTATCATCGCTTCGATGGGGATGGGATAAATCCAGCAATCGGTCACACCCGCCCCAAAAAAACGGTTTTCTTCTGCCAATTTCAGATAGGGAATAATGGGGACCTCTGCCCATAATTCGTTCTCATGCGCTTGACGTATCCATGCAAGGGCAGTGTCATATTGCGATTTGCCAATGATTAGCACCACCGCATCGGGCGGGGGGGTATCTGCTAATGGGTCAATATCAGGCAAAAATACCCGTTGTATATCAAATAATCGGGAAAATTGGGGATAGATGGTGTCATAAATATCAGAGCAACCATCTATCACAATAATTTTTGTTTGGGCAACCATTCTTGCAATAGGTTCTTCAATGAAAAACATGGTTTATCATCCACAACACGACTAAATTCACATGACCCCGCGCCTTACTGTAAATTATAGTCAACATTCATTGTGAGAACCCATAAGAAATATAGCCCAATATATTTCTTAATGTTCTATTCAGAAAGAGCCGTATTCCTGCCTAGCGCAACCATACCCGCCAATTGAGCAAATTGAGCAACACGCCCCCATCGCGCACAGTAATTACAGGGACAACAAATGCCTCTGGCGCGACAAACACCAATGGCTCACCCACCTGAAAATCATCCAAAAACGCAGTGACATAGCCTGTGGTATCGTTGCGCTCTAGGCGGATACGCGGATTAATGCTATTGACAGAGCGTTGCAGAATAAATGTGCGCTCATCACCTTCTTGTAGCCACAAATTGAGCGTGGTGAGATTTACGACTTGGATATGCAAGCCCACACGCAATTCTGGGCGATTGACACTCTGTAGCATCAGCGAGAAATACACAGCTTCTTGTGCGACCAAACGCGGGTCATAAGTAATGAGGTTAAAGGTCGCCTCTACCCGCCGAATCCGTGAGGCGGCATCATTGCCATAGGTGACATTGAGCAAGTCGGGGGCAAAAGTGATATTAAAATCACCATCAGACAAAATTTCGCCCACACCCAAGCGCCATGCACCCGCCACACCGCCATCTTCTGGGGCAAATTTTTCGGTATCCCATGTAGTGGGCGGTTGTTCACCTGCCAATGTCAATAAATTTTGCCAGCCTTGCACCCCTTGTACGGGTAAGGTGGGCGTTGGGGTGATGGTTGGGATCGGTGTGTCGGTGGGAATAGGCGTATCGGTTGGGATAGGCGTATTGGTCGGGATGGGGGTTTCGGTTGGCGCGAGGGTATCTGTCGGCGCAGGCGTATTGGTCGGTTGGGTGGGCGATGGTGTATCGGTAATGCGGGCAATCACCTGCAAGGTTGGCGTGACCAATGTGAGCGGTGGCAAGGTATTAGCAGGTGACAATGACACATCGGCATTTTCTGTAGATGAAAAATCTACAGGGGCAATCATGGGCAAGGTTGGGGCGACATCGGGTGTTGGCTCGGCGGTGATGTCGGCATCGGGGCTATTGGCTACGGCGGTGATGTCATCAGACGGCGTAGCGGTATTATTTCCCCCGCCCCCAATGAGCAAAATTGCCACTGCAATGCCCAACGCCATCGCCACAATTGCCATTGGGACAATCCAACGCATCGGTTTTTTGCGTGGGGCGTTATAGCGCGATTCTGCGAGGGAATTTTCTGCTGTTTTGGTCTTTGGCGATGTGGATATAGCATCCGTTTTGGCTTCATGGTCATCGCCAATATCCACCACCGCCGATTCATCCAAACGGGGTGTGGGGTCGGTGGTGGGTGGTGCAGGAAATTCTGGTGAATTATCGGTGAGGTCGTACCAATGGCGATATAACCCATAGGCAGGATGACGGTCAATGAACATGGCTTTGAAAATTTCGTTAAAACGTGCCAGTTTGCCACTTCTGCGGAGGGTGGGGTCGGTATATGCCGATAAAAATTGCAAATAGGTATCATACCAAATGGCGAGTTGGGCGGCATACCCATCGCCAAGTCGCTCTTGGGTCATGATAACCGCCCGTTCATGTGCCTCGCGGACGGTATCTACAGGGGTCTCTGGACGGCGTTCTATCAGTTGGCGCATCTGCCGAAAACGTGTATGCAATTCGGCGCACACCGCTTGTAATTCGTTGAGCCAGTGTAAATAATCGCCTATCTGAACATCCACATCGGCACTCACGGCTTGCGCCTGTTTGATAGCCGTCTCCAGTTTCATGCCTGCGGGCTTAAATTCACCGTCTGCCCAATCTTTGAGGGCATTTTCGAGGTCACGCAAACTTTGTACGGCGGGTGCGAGTGACCGCGCCTCTGGGTTATCATCCAAGCCCCTGCGCGTGATTTCGAGTGTCTCTAGGGCATGTTTGCCATTGACCCGATTGATAATTTCGCCTGCGCTGTTTAGCACACGCCGTTTTTCGATAAATTCATCTAATTGGCGGGTGGTCACATGACGCACCCCATAATCACCGAGTAACTTGACCGCGACTTCGCGCCAAAAACGCGCATCGGAGATATTGGCATCGTGCGCGTCTAATGTTGCCTGCAAAATATTGTTCAGGAACAAAATTCGCAAGGCAGGGGCGCTCTCTTTGCCCAAACTTTCAATCAGACCCTTTTGCATAGCGCGGAGATAGGTCTCCTTGCTGGGCATTTGCGCGGTGAAATTTTTGCGGATAGCAAGTTCTTGTGGGGTAAATAGCGCCACCACCGCATCTAGCGCGGTTTGTGTGCGGGCGCGGTTATTGATGCTCTCACGCTCACTCCAATCGCGCCCCAATCCACACAACGAAAAAAGGCGTTGTGCCACAGCACGTTCTGTCTCGCTACGGGCAATTTCGAGGGCATGTTGACCAAGACGCTCCGCCTCTGCCAAGCGTCCCCTATCAAACGCCTCCCAACCATCGGCTAGGGCGCGCCCCAAGCCACCAAATAGGCTGTGGCGCTCAATATAATTGGCATTTTCGATGATACCGCGCAATTGGGTGAGCCATTGGCTTAGGCTTGGCGCAAAAAACGATAGGCGTTCTTTTGCCATATCCAACGCGCCTAGCGCCCCTTCTCGGTTGCCCTGTAGGGCGCATTTGCCATAGTCCCCCCATGCGGTATTGGCAACCTTAAACCCCTCTGCCATTGCTTTTAGGGTTGGGTCTGATAGCCGTTCAATGAAGGGGATGAGGTCTTTGCGACTATTGGTGAGCCACGCCTCAATATCGCCGCCATCGGCAGATGGGATAAAGGTCTGATAGGCTTCCATCCGTTGATACAGCGCATTGAGCAAATCGCCCACCCATTCCCACACGGATGAGGTGGGGTCTATGGTCTTGGTGACATCTAGCGCCATCATCGCTTCACGCGGGCTGGTGGTCGCTTGCTGACTAATCACCCGCAGATTATCAATAATGATAAGCGTGGCTTCTTGGGCGCGGGCGAGGCTATTGCGGGGCAATTTCTCTTCAGAAAAACCTGTCTGTGAGGCAATCGCGCCCAGTTGCCCACTGAGCTTGTCTTGCAATAGGCTGATATGAGCAAAGCCTTCTGCTAATTCTGGCAAAAATGGCGTGTCGGTATGCGATAATTCTGCGAGTAGCGCATCATGTTCATCGAGTGTGCTGATGGCATTGCTGACATTGACCCGTTCCGCTTGCAATTGGCGCAACGCCAACCGTAGCCGATATAAATTCGGATGCAATAATTTTATCTGGGGAATATGCGCGGTCATGCGCTCGGCAATCTGCCACTGAATCCCCCGCAGGTCATCATCGGCGGTGGTATCGGTCATGAGGGCGTGTGCGGTTTGCTCATAGCGTTCATCGAATAACCCGTCTGTGGCTGTTTGTAAGGCGGGGATGATGGGCAGGTCTTGGAGGAAGGTGGCGCAATCTGCCAATAAAAATACTTTTTGGCGGGTGGCTGTACCAACACGCGCTTTAAGTTCATTTAATAAATCACCCGCCCTGCCCCAATTGCCACTTTGGGCATAAATCTGCACGGCATCAAGCTCTGCACTTACTTCCAAATCTCGCGCACGGTCTATGAGTGATTGCTTGGCTTTGATACCTGCTGGAAATCCGGGGTCTTGTGCCAATACCGGGTCTAACGACTCGGTTAGGGAGGTGATGTCAGTCATGCTCAAATTTTTACGCAGGCGGTCTATGACCATATTCACCACCGTGTCGCGTTCCCGTTCTATCGGCTTGCGATAGTCGGTGAGGTCACGGCGCAAATCTGGGATATTAGCATACCGAAATTTGGGGTTTGGGTGGGCGGCTTTGCTGATAATCGCCCGCAGACGAGGCGACACACGTTCTTCATCATCGGCAAAGGCGAGTGCAAAGTCATTGCCTGCATCGCGTGGGACATCCATCCGCCGTCCACCCGTGAGGATGAAAAATAAGAGTTCCGCCACCTGAAAAATATCGCTCTGCTTGCTAATCCCCTGTGGGCTGATGGTCTCACTATCCAGAAAAACCGCATTGCCCCAGTCTATGACTTTGAGCCGATAGGTGTTTCTATCCCAAAAAAGATGTTTGGCATCTACATCGTTATACACAATATCACGGGTGTGGGCGGTGGCGAGTAAATCTAGCAGAGAATCGGCAATCATCAACATTTCCAGTTGGGGCAACCGTCCGCCACTACGCGCCATCTCTAGCACGACATCGGCAATGACCAAGCCTTCTGCCCGTTCCATGACGATATATTGATGTGGCATACCGCCGATATTAAACTGACCATCCCCCAAAAATGTCGTCAACACAGCATGTCCTGCCAATTGCTTGAGCGCCTTACGTTCATTGAGGATGCTCACCTCTTGTCCTGCACGGATGGGCGGGGCATCATTGAGCGCAGGTCGCTTAATTACCACTGGACGGTCATTATTGACCGTATCATACGCCCGTAGGGTCTCACCACTGCGTCCGCGTGGATAAATATAATCATATCGGTAACGATTATCAAAAAGGCTGTCCGCCATACGCTCATCCCATGTTATGATTTGATTTTAATTCTACGATTCTTAAAGGGCATAGCACATCATGCCTT
The DNA here is from genome assembly GCA_034436595.1 of Anaerolineae bacterium. Classification (GTDB taxonomy): domain Bacteria; phylum Chloroflexota; class Anaerolineae; order Aggregatilineales; family Phototrophicaceae. The sequence continues at coordinate 16,627 of DAOTUO010000262.1, forward strand.
TACTATCTTAGCCGATTAAGGGAAGGTTATCAACACATGCGGGTGCTTTTACAATTGGTCACACACGGTCAGGTATCGGTGGATGGTGCCGCAACGGGCGAAATTCAACGCGGATTTGTGGCGTTGGTGGGAATCACTCATACCGATACGCCAGAAGATGCCGAATTTTTGGCGCGGAAAACAGCGCAATTGCGCGTTTTTGCCGATGACGAAGGCAAAATGAACCGTTCACTGTTAGATGTGGAGGGTGAGGTGCTGGTCATCTCGCAATTTACCCTCTATGCCGATGCCCGCAAAGGACGCAGACCGAGTTTTATAGATGCGTCACGTCCAGACCATGCCGAGCCATTGGTGAAACATTTTGCCGATTGTCTGATGAAAGAAGGGGTATCAAAAGTAGCGCATGGGGTGTTTGGGGCAACCATGCTTGTGCAGATTTATAACGACGGTCCCGTGACAATATGGTTAGATAGTCCCGATTTTCGATAAAATGATGATTCGGTGTTAAAATAGGGTACAAATGCCTAAAGTGTGTGTGTGATAGAGGGAATTATGGTCAACAAACAAACCAGTAACGAAGATTTACTCCAACTTGCTATTAAAGCCGCCAAAGAGGGGCAAAAAGAGGGCGCACGGGTGATGTTTCGGCAAATTCACAGCCGTGATAAGCGTAATGAGACCACCATTATGTGGCTGGCAAAAATCGCCACCACCGAAAAAGAGCGCATCTCGTGGCTCACCAAAGCCTTAGAACTGAATCCAACCAACGATACGGCGAAAAAAGCCCTCGAAAAGATGAATTACCGCGACCAAGCCAATCAAAATAAGACACTCCTTTTATTTGGTGGCATTGCGGCTTTTATGATTATTACGGTGATTGTGGTGGTTATTATCATCTCAACGGCAAGCTAAATCCCTATGGAGGCATATTTTGGCAAACGATGAACTATCCCAAGTGTTAGAACAAGGCATAGATGCCGCCAAACGTGGTGACAGAGCCACAGGGCGACGCTTATTAGAACAGGTCATAGAGTCAGAACCCGCCAACGAATTGGCGTGGATTTGGTTGGCTTCATGTGTGGGTACGCTCAAAGAACGCCAAGAATGTTTGGAGCGTGTGCTAGAAATCAATCCAGATAATGCCCGCGCCAAACAAGCCCTCAATGCCCTGATGGGGCAACAACCCAAAGGCGATAATTCTGCTATCAACCGAGATACCATGTCACAATTGCGCGGTGGGCGCGAAGGACGCGCTCAACAAACCACCCAATCCAAGCCAACACAAACTGCCGATGGAGAAGATAAACCCTCTGGTAATAACGAATGGTTGGGCATTGTGGCTGTTTTGGGGGCGCTCATTGTGGCGGGGATACTCATTGTCACCCAATTACCCAATCTGACCTCAACCACCGTCACAGCGACCAATACCCCGCCCATCGCGGTGGCGCAACCAGTGGTGACAGTCGTCCAAAATACACCCATGCCCCAATTGCCCACCTTGCCACCACCAACGTTTGATGGGACAAATCGTGCGCCAACCCTGCCACCCACTTTTACCCCAACGGCAAGCCCTACCCTAACCGCCACGCCTAGCCCAACAACCACCCCCTACCCACTCACCGAATTTACCCTCTATTATGTGGGATTGCCTTTGGATGCGGTTGCACCAGCGTTATATCGTGGTGTGGGCGATGCCAGCGACCTCACACTGGTGGGTGATGACTTCCGCGAGATTGCCATAGACCCTTCTGGTCAATTTTTGGCATTTGTGCGCGATGTACCAGTTGGTGAGGGTGGTGAATCTTACCCACAACTGCATATTGCCCCTATTAATAATTTGACGCAAGCACAAGCCATCACCGATTTTCGTGGGACAATCCTCTCCAACCCAAGTTGGTCGCCAAATGCCCAAGAATTGGTCTTTGTGACTAATAACGATGGTGATGAAGATATTTGGTATACCGCCACCGATGGCACAGGGCAATATGCCCTCACCGACAACCCATACGCCGATACCGACCCCGATTGGTCGCCAATTGCCAATAGTCGGCAACTTGTTTTTGCCTCCGATAGAGAAAGTGTTGGCTCGCCAGAGCTTTATCTGATGGACATCCCACAACCGAATACAACAAATGAGGCGATTCGGCTCACCAACGCCGATAAAAGTAGTTATGCCCCCACATGGAATGCCACAGGGACACATATCGTCTTTGTGAGCGACAGAAATACCGATGCCGATATTTTTCTCTTCGACATCGCCAATAATGTCACCACCTTACTAACTGTAGATGATAATAATGCAGAAGACCGCGCCCCAACCTTCACTACCGATGGACGTTATGTGGCGTTTATCTCAAACCGTATTGGCGATGAATTTGCCATCTATCTGACCACATACAATGGGCGAGAACTCATCCCATTGGGGGCATCACTCCCCGCGCCCGCCATACAAATGCTTTATTTGCCACAACTTATTTACCGTCTACGTTAAAAAGGGAAAAGACCATGGATCCCATTCATCAGGAATTATTACGTCAGGCGGTCGAAGCCGCCAAAAATAATGATATAGACACCGCTATCGCCAAAGTGAAAGAGGTGCTAGAAGAAGATGAAGAAAATGCCAAAGCGTGGCTCTTATTGGCACGCCTCACCACCAATAATGATGAAAAACGGATTGCCTTAGCAACCATTTTACAATTAGACCCCACCAACGACAAAGCCAAAGAATTGCTGGCAAAACTCGATACCCAAGTCAAAACACGCGATGAAGTCGAAGTTTTGCCCGGTGTGAGCAGGGGTTTATTGCGCCTTATCGTGGGTGGGTTGGTGATATTTGTGTTGCTCATGGTGGGACTTATCGCCCTCATTGGGCAAAATCGGAGCGCGGCAGAAGCACAAGAAACCCGTGTCGCCCAACAACGCCTAGCAGAGGCGCAAGCCTTTGAATTAGAGCAAACCCGCATTATTGAGCGTGAGACACAAATTGCGATAGAGATAACTGCCGCATTTGTCGCCATCAATCCGCCGACACTCACACCAACATCAACACTTTACCCATCAGAGACACCCTTGCCATCTGCCACTCCCACCGCTACCCCCATCCCACCGCCCACCGATTTATCGGGCATGATGGTGGGGCGTTCCAGCCGAAGCCGTGCCTTTGATCAACAACAACCCATCGTGATATTTTCACTCACAGGGGGGAGTGCTATCCCATTTTTCAATTTGCGCGGTTTGGGAATTAGCACCTTTGCGGGCAATTCACAATTTGCTATGGTAGCAGAAAACCCAGATAGCAATTTTTCCAAAGAAATTGTGTTATTAGATGTGGACGGGCTAGAAATTTCTAGCAATCTGTCTTCACCAGAAACCATCGCCGCCTATATTCAGGCATTTGATGCGACTTTCTCGGTAGACGGGTCATTAATCGTCTTTGCTGGTCGGGCATTTGGTCAACAGCGCGATGATATTTTCATCCTTAACCTAGCGACTACCATCCCAAGTGAAATTATCAAAAAAATCACCACCGACACCGCCACTTATCGCAATCCATCACTCTCCCCCGATGGCACACGGGTAGTTGCCGTGCGCGAAGTGATTGAAGGTGATAATTTAGGCATAGATTTAGTGGTCATTGATGTGCAAACCAGTGTCCCAACATCCCTAACCACTGACCGCAACACCCTCATAGAGGCGATGCCCCGTTGGGATACTGCCAGTAGCCTTGTGGTATATGCCGCCCACCCACAAGGGAATACCAATCATGAAATTTATTTTATTGATGTGCGTAACCCCGATTCTGGGTCTATTCGCATTAGCCAACCCGCATCAGATGAAATTATGCCAATGTTTAGTCCCGATGGACGGTATCTGGCTTATTCAAGTAATGTATTGGGGCAGTATCAGATATTTGTGCAAAATTTGACGACCAACGAATCCTTTCAGCTCACGTTTGATGACAGCAACAACATCATCAACGACTGGCGCTAGAATTGTTATTAGAGGTCTTTTTTATGCCAGCCAGAGATATTTATCACAATCATGTAAGAAATGCGCTGATAAAAGACGGATGGGTTATCACAGATGACCCGTTACGCTTACGCATTGGCAAAAAGGACTCTATGTTGATTTGGGTGCGGAACGGTTATTATGTGCCGAAAAAGACACCTTAAAAATTGCCATTGAGATAAAAAGTTTCATAGGTGATTCATTCACATTGATTACATCAACGGCAAATTTTGGATTCAGCATGATGGCACAGATTTTGGGATTGCCCGGGAATTGGTTGCATCGGGAACCTCTAAATCACGGATTGTTTTGGCTTTCCGGGTGCCAGAATTGCGCCAATATACAGAGTATTCTGTGGAATAATCATTCCACTAATTTTGCCAGCCCATCACCCACCAGCGCCAAATTTGGCATATCTGTCAAATGCTGTTGGGTGATGCGGTTGGTACGGTCTATGGCGATTGCCAATTCTTCGATATAGCGAATTTGCACCGAGAGCAATTCCGAAATGCTCATCCCTGCTTCTTCTGAGGCACTCACATTATCTGCCAATTTACCCATGACCGCATCTACCGCGCTCACAGTCAATAATCCAGATTCCACACTCTGCAACCCGCTATCGGTGGCGCGGATGGTCTGCCCCACCGCCGTTTGAATCTCTGCCAAAATATGTTGCACCTGTTCGGCGGCGGCGTTGGATTGTTTAGACAAAGACCGCACTTCATCTGCCACAATCGCAAACCCGCGCCCATGTGTACCTGCCCGTGCCGCCTCTATAGACGCATTCAACGCCAATAAATTGGATTGTGTAGCAATTTCTTGGACAGACGAAATAATCTCATCAATACGCCGTGTGAGTTGGGCGAGTTTGATGATGGTGTTGGCAATTGCCGTCACCTGAGCGCGAATTTGCCCCATGCTACTGGCAGATTCGCCGATGGTATCTTTGCCACTTTTTGCCAACACCCGCATCTCGGCATTTTTTTGTGTCATGGCGCGTGATTGCACCTTAATCTGCTCGGCGGTGTGCAAAAAATTATCTACAAGGTGGTTGGTCTGCTGGGTGATGCGTTCTTGCTCATCGGCATCTTGGTTAAAATTGGTAACGTGTTGCAAAACGGCACGGGCGGCAAGGCGTAGGTTCTCGACCAATTGTGGTGGGAGCGCTGAATCGGGTTGTGTTGGCATATTCGATAAATTTTCTGCTGAAGATTGTTTTGGATACATCACAAATTGCCCTCTACTATTGGTCTAAACATTTATAACGATTATACTTGAATTATATTTTAAGCGCGGACATAATTTTAGCCTGTCCAACCAATTATGTGTTTGAAGTGGGCATATCAGATATGCCGTCAAAAAGTGTGAAGGACTATTCTATGAAATTACGGCTTTGTTTTTTCATCATCACCCTATCGTTCCTCGCGGCGTGTCAATCTATTGGTGGGGATGCAGGCACACCCAGCGCCCCAGATGCCCCTGTTCAACCCAATGCTGTCATTCAATGGGAACGTGACCCATCGTATGTGGTGTTCCGCGCCGATGTCAGCGCAGACCCCAATAATGTTGATAATTTTCTGTTGGCGGGTGAAGTACCATTTTGCACCGTTTATGGCGATGGCACAGCCGTCTGGACGCAAGAAACAGGGTCTGGCAGTGTGCGTGTCTTGTTTGGTCCGTTGGATGATGAGCGCATCCGCCGTTTTGTGGAATGGCTCACACTCTACAAAGAAATTTATACGCATGGCGCAGAACTCGATTTGCAAATGAGCAGTATCACACCTGTGGCAGAAACCCTTTATATCCATGTCAATGGACTCGAACACACCACCGATGCGTTTGGGGGATGGCCCACCGATTATTTTAGCGAAATTCTCACCGCTTGCCGTGAATTGAGTCCACAACCTCAAGAATATGTCCCAGAAGGGGCATGGTTAAGCGTCAGAGAAATGTCCTTCAATAATAGTGCCGATTCGGTGTTATGGGAGCCAAGCGTGACAGGCATTGACCTCAAATTAATTGCCAATAGCGGTGAACCCCAATGGGTGACTGGGCGCGGGCTTCAGCTCCTCTGGACATACCTACAACGCAGTTCACCAGACTTGCAATTTGGGCAATTAGACGGCAATTTTATCGTCACATTGCAAATTCCCAACATCACACGCTCCTACCCAATAGTGCCAGAAAGCACCCCGCCAGCGTAGGACAATCGTATACCTTCCGTCAATTTTTGACACGACCAGCCATGTTACACTATGGGTAGTTTGACGGGTGATGCCCCCACCATCCCGTCAAACACAACTTCCCCGATTACCACGCGACCCCCAACGGGGTCGTTTGGCTTTTGGGGTAAATAACACCCCACCACGACCATAAAATATGTTATCATCACCACATGATAACATCACTATTTGCACAAATCGCGCTTAATATCCATGTTCCCGCCGTCTTTACCTATCATGTCCCAGACGACCTCATGGGGCAAATTCAGATAGGTCATTTGGTGCGTGTACCCTTTCGGACTGCCACCGATGTCGGCATTGTTGTGGCACTATCACCCGAAAACCCCAACCCCGATATTGTCACCAAAGGCATAGAAGCCGTCCTCGATGCCCATCCCCCCATGACCACAGACCAATTGGCACTCGGTTGGTGGATGCACCAAACCTATCTCACACCACTCGGTATGTGCCTATGGTTGTTATTGCCACCCCACCTCATCAATCCGCATACCGCCGATTTGCAAAAATCTGCCCCACCACGTATTCAAGTGGCAGAACTCGCTATTGCCCCTGATGACATCCCGCATATTCGGCGTAATTTGGGCAAGCCAAGCCGTCATGCTACCTTGCTAGAGTGGCTCATCAACGCCCATGCAGAGGGTCAGACCGTTTTTTATGCCAAAGAACTGGTCAAATTACCCGACATCGGCAAAAAAGCGGTGGATAAGCTCATAGCCGTTGGGGCATTGGGTGAGGATGGCGCGGGCGGATTGAATCTTGCCGATGATGCCGAAGATAAATTATTCGATTTGCGGGGTGGGGCGATGGATGCCCATATTTTGCGTGTTTTGGAGCGCGAAACCACACCAATGGATGTGAGTTGGATTTATGCCCAAACAGGCGCGAATTTAGACGACCTCAAACGATTGGCAGTGGCGGGGCTGGTGCATCTAGGCGAAAAACCCAAAGGACGTGACCATCTCGCTCATGCCCCGCGCCCATTTATCCCAGTTATCCCGCCCCGCCTCACCGATGACCAACGCGCTGTTTGGCATGGCATCCGCCACGCGCTAGACACAAGTGCATATCGCGGATTTTTGTTGCATGGGGTAACGGGCAGTGGCAAAACCGAAATTTATCTGCGTGCCATTGAGCATGTCCTCACCAAAGGCAAAAGTGCCTTGTTTCTTGTGCCAGAAATTGCCCTCACCGCCCAAACAATCCAACGGGTATTGGCGCGATTTGCCTCGCAGACCGATGTTTTGGGTGAGGATGGCTTATCGGTTATCGGACTCACACACGGCGGATTGCGCCCCAAAGACCGCAAAGCCACATGGGAACGCGCACGCAAGGGCGCAATCCGTGTGATTATCGGCACACGCTCGGCGGTATTTGCCCCATTGCAAAATTTGGGTCTGATTATTTTAGATGAAGAACACGACCATAGCTATAAAAGTAGCCCACCCATTACCCCGCCCTATTATCATGCGCGGAGTGTGGCAGAATTTCGGATGCGTCACCACGAGGGGATATTATTGCTAGGGAGCGCCACCCCCGATATTGGGACATACTATCGGGCGCAAACAGGAGCATTAGACCTGCTCACCATGCCCAATCGCATTTTGGGGCATCGGCACGCGGTCATCAGCCAAGCCAATCGGCTCAATCGCGCCCCGCACTATCAACCCGCCCCCGATTCTCCCGATGGATTCATCAGCGATATGCCCCCTGTGAGCGTGGTGGATATGCGCCAAGAATTGATTGCGGGCAATAGCGATATGTTCAGCCGAAAATTACAGGCAGGGCTTAAGACGGTATTTGAACGCGACGAACAAGCCATCTTATTTCTCAATCGGCGTGGCACATCCACTTATGTCTTTTGTCGGGATTGTGGGACAATTGCCAAGTGTCCCCGATGCGATACCCCTCTCACGCATCACGATACCCATTCAGCGTTGCGCTGTCATCATTGTGGCTATTCGCAACCCACACCCACTACCTGCCCCAATTGTCAGTCTACGCGGATTAAGTTCTTTGGCGCAGGGACACAACAAGTCGAAACAGCGTTCAAGGCACATTTTCCGCATATCCCCACCATCCGTTGGGATGCCGATACCGCCACTACGCCCCTCGCGCATGAGGTCATCCTCAGCCGATTTGCCAAAGGTGAGGCACAAGTGCTGATTGGCACACAAATGATTGCCAAAGGACTCGATTTGCCCCTCGTCACATTGGTGGGGGTGATGAGTGGCGATACAGAACTCGGCTTACCCGATTTTCGGGTGGGGGAGCGCACCTTTCAGATGCTCACACAAGTCGCAGGACGCGCAGGTCGGAGCATTTTGGGCGGGGAGGTCATTTTGCAGACCTATCAACCGACACACTATGCCATACAAGCCGCCAAAAACCATGACTACGCCAGTTTTTATGCCCAAGAACTTGCCTATCGGCGCGAAATTGGGTATCCACCCTTTCGGCATATCATCCGTATTTTATGCCAAGCAAATAATGAGCATGAAGCCCATAAAGAAGCCACTATTGCCGCCCAATTTCTGCGTCAATTGAGCGACAAGACCGAAATCCCCATAGACCTTATCGCACCAGCACCCTGTTTTTTTGGTAAAATAAATAGGGTCTATCGGTGGCATGTGTTGGCGGTATGTGTTGCCCCCACCCGCCTATTAGACGGCATAACCCTGCGTCGTGAGTGGATATTAGAGATAGACCCACTGTCCATTTTATGAATTAACTATAAATTCATAAAAATTGAGTGATAAATTCCTTGCGACATTTGGATTTTCACGGAATAATTAGGGGTCATATTCATGACGTTATTCTTCATAAAGAGATAGAGAGGCAGTTATGCCCGATTTAATTGACAAGCAAATAGGCGCGTTTACCGTTAAAGAGCGTATTGGTCGCGGTGGGATGGCATCGGTGTATCGCGCACATCAATCCGCCATGAACCGTGATATTGCACTTAAAGTTATTGAGGTGGACAATTTACTGGAGCGTGGTGAGGAGTTCCGCAATCGGTTTGCCCAAGAAGCGGCGGTGGTTGCTAGATTAGAGCATATCCACATTTTGCCTGTGTATGATTATGGCATCCAAGAAAATATCCTCTATTTAGCCATGCGTCTATTGCGTGGTGGGACACTTTCGGAAATTATGAATAAGGGGCGCATCCCCATCAACCGTGCGGTGGATTTATTTAGCCAAATCGCACGCGGGTTGGCGTATGCCCATAGCAAGGGGGTCGTGCATCGTGACCTCAAACCGAGTAATATCATGTTGGATGATGCGGGCAATGCCCACCTCACCGACTTTGGGCTGGCAAAATGGATTCATGGCACAGAAAATATCACCCGCACAGGCAATATTGTTGGCACACCCGCCTATATGTCGCCAGAACAATTACGTGGTGAAAGTGTTGACCATCGGTCTGATGTGTATAGCATGGGCATCATCCTTTACCAAATGCTCACGGGCAAGCCACCATTCGATTCGCCCAGTAGCAATATGGTCTCTATTATCTATCAACATCTCGAAAAAATGCCAGAAGCGCCTAGCATCCATAACCCCGATATTAGCCCAGAGATGGAAATGGTCATCTTAAAAGCAATCGCCAAAGACCCCGATGACCGCTTTCAGAGCATGGGCGATATGGACAAAGCCCTACGCGGGGCGGCTGGCTTGAGCATTAGCTCATCGAGCAGTTATCCTGCGGTGGCTGTCCCCAAAGTATCCACCGCCAGTAAACCCCGTGTCCAATCGGGCTTGGAAAAAAAACCGCGTGTCGGCACACCGATTTTACTCATGGGTGGCATCATCGCAGGCTTATTTATCATCGTGGTCGTCTTATTTGCCCTGATGAACAATTCGCAAAATCCAGCCAATATCGAAGCCACACAGGTTGCACAAGCAAAACTAGACTTACGTAATATCACCGCCAATATCTTGGTTGGCGAAAGAGGCAGTGTAGACGACACGATACCCACCGCCGAAGAAATTGCCCTAGCACAAGCCCGTGTGGGTGATGGATTTGTTGCGATTCTCGCGTGCAACCGCACCAGTGAATATCATTCGGGCAGTGTGCGTGAAGTTGGCGACTTTTTGCGAGCCTATAACATCAATTCACGGGTCTATGATGCCGATAACAACGAAACACGCCAACCATCCCTCGTTGAACAAGCGCGTAGCGATGGCGCAGTGGGATTTGTGATTTGCCCGCTTAATACCAATATCATGGATGACAGTTTGCGCTCATTAGACGAAGCCAATATCCCGCTCACCCTCTATGCAGGTAATGCCGAGGGCTTTGGGTATGGCGGGATTGTCACCGTTGGCGATGATTATGAACTAGGCTATAAACCCGGTCAATTTGCGGGGCAAATTATTGCCGATGAACTCGGTGGTGAAGCCCGTGTGATTATCTTAGACTTCCCAGATTTGCCCGCCATTGTTGAACGTGCCGATGGGCTTGAAGCAGGGGTATTGAGCCTCGCACCCAATGCCGTCATTATTGGGCGGTATTTGGGTGCTACAGAAGATTTTGGACGCGCCTCTGTGGAAGAGTTGCTGGCAGATGGGGTTGAATTTAATGTCATCGTCAGCATTAACGATGCAGGGTCATTAGGCGCAATTGAGGCGCTCAAAGCCGCCAATATCCCCACAGACCAAGTGGTGATTGTCAGCATAGATGCCAATGCCGCCGCCCGCGAAGTGATTAGACAGGGTGAATATATGCGTGCCTCTGTAGATATTGACCGCACCATCTCTAGCAGAGTCAAAGCCGATGCGCTCATTCGTATCTTGGCAGGGGCGACCATCGCAGAACAAATTTTTACCCCCCCAGGTGATATGGTGACAGCCGAAACAATGGCAGAGCAATAAAATCCATTCGATTTAACCCAATGGGGCATCGGTGATGATGCCCCATTGGGTTATAATTCACCACATAAATATGACACCTATCACTCCTAAATCATGATGAATGGCGTATATGATCTTCTGTATAAAGGACTATACTAAAGTTATATTCGCATATACGGATGGTATATCATCATATTGTCCATTATCAAAATTAAGGAAACAATCGTTATGCGTGTTAGTTTAGATGAGCTAGAAATGCTCCATAGCAAAGTATGTCGGTCTGTTGGCGATGTACGCCGTTTGCAATTGCTCTATGCCCTAGAAAATGGCGCATTGTCTGTCAATACATTGGTCGGCATTTTGGATGTGCCACAACCAACCGTTTCGCGTCATTTGTCGCTATTGCGTCAAAATGGATTGCTAACCACAGAACGCGCTGGCACACAAATTTTTTATAGCCTCACCGATACCCGTATCATCGGCATTTTAGACAATATGCGTCAGGTACTTCATGAGATGGTTGAAAACCAATCTGGCAAATTGGATGAGATGCCGGTGGGATAAATTTACCGCCTCTCTACCCTATTCTACAGAAAGTCATCTTCATGAAACTTATATTTATAAAGACAAGGGCATTTGGGGCGAATATATCGCATCCCAAATGCCCTTTTGCTTTTCAAATAAATTATTTTATCTATGAAAGGATACCGCTATGACGACTTATCTTCCATCCGAAAAAGACCTCAAACCTGTTTCCAAGACACGACAATTATCATGGGTAAAGCGGAAAGAAAAGCCCTTCATTAATGCGTATGCAGGCGGGATTTTGCTTGGCATTGTGTTATTTTTATCTTTTTTCCTCACCGGCAATGGCTTAGGTGCGAGTGGTGGCATGAATCGGATGGTGGTCTTTTTTCAGGATGCCATCTCACCCGATTATGTAGATAGCAACGCTTACCTCGCTACGATGGCGGGGGGCGATTTGAACCCATTGGATAATTGGGTGGTATTCGTCACGGTTGGCACTGTGATGGGTGGGTTTTTATCGGGATGGTGGCATGGGCGTATTAAATTAGAGACCAATCGCGGTCCGCGCATGTCGGCTAAAAGTCGTTGGCTGATGGCATTCATTGGCGGGGCAATTATGGGGTATGGCGCACGACTCGCACGCGGATGCACCTCTGGTCAGGCACTCTCTGGCGGGGCAGTATTATCGGTTGGTAGTTGGGCATTCATGTTCGCCGTATTCGCTGGTGGATACGCAGTCGCTTATTTTGTCCGCAGATTCTGGCTATAAGGAGCTACTTCATCATGACCCCATTTCCGCTCGATTTAGCAGGATTATTAGGACATTGGGAGCAATATGGTGTGTATTTGCTCATCGGCTTAAGTTTTGGTGTAGTACTCGAAATGGCTGGCTTTGGTATTTCGACACGATTGGCGGCGCAATTTTATTTTCGTGACCATACCGTCCTCAAAGTGATGTTTGGCGCTATTATCGTAGCGATGGTGTTAATTTTTGGCGCAACAGCACTTGGCTTGCTGGATTACAGCATGATTTGGGTCAACCCCAGCTATCTCATCCCCGGAATTGTTGGCGGACTCATCATGGGTGTTGGCTTTATTGTCGGCGGATTTTGTCCAGGGACATCACTCGTGGCGGCGGCAACGCTCAAACTGGATGGTATCTTCTTCACACTCGGAGCATTCTTTGGCATTTTCATGTTTGGCGAGAGTGTGGGTTTATTTGAAGACTTTTGGTCTTCGACCTATATGGGGCGTTTGACCCTACCCCAATTATTCGGTGTAGATGCGGGCATTATAGTGGTCGGGGTAGTCATTATGGCATTGATGATGTTCTTTGGGGCGGAATTACTTGAGCAACGTTTTGGCAATAAAGACCGCAAACTCGCCCCCAAATGGCGTTATGGCGCAGGCACAACCTTGTTTATCATGGCAAGCGCGGTTTTGGTCGTTGGTCAACCTACTAGCGACACCAAATGGTCGCGCATCGAAGCCGAAAAATCCCCCATGCTGGATAATCGGGCAGTGATGGTCTCTTCTCCAGAAGTGTTAGATTATATACGTAATGGGAGCATCACCCTTACCCTAATTGATGTGCGTAACGAGGCAGATTTTAACACCTTCCATCTCGAAAATGCTCAACATGTGCCACTTAATCAATTGCTCACCCACCTCCCCGAATGGCAAGTCATGACGGGTAATAAAGCCATTCTACTCATCAGCAACGATGAAACAAGCGCAATTGAGGCGTGGAAAATGCTGGTGGCAGATAATATCCCCAATATCTATATTTTGGACAGTGGCATGAATGGGTGGATAGATAAATTCCATACCCAATCGGATGGTATCGAGATTATTGAGCAAGCGGGTGCAGATGATCAACTGCATTACACCTTCCCAACCAACGTTGGCGGGGCAATAATGCCATTGGCACTCCCCGACCCCAGCTCATTAGACCCCTTTGGCTCTGATATGGATTATGTCAATAATCGCAAAATTGTCTTGCAGAGTAAAAAGGGTGGTACTGGTGGCGGATGCGGATAAGGTGACTAGTACACGTTTAGGCTACGATTTCACAATTCACTGCGCGTAAGCACACGATTTAGGATACAATCTAAAGAGATTGCGATGAATTGAAAGGGTTATCTATGAAAAAAATCTCGCTCGTTGGATTTATTTTGCTCGTGTGTTTTGGTATGGCATTAGCCAGTGTTCAGGCACAAACCGATACAGTTATCAATGTGGGTGATACTATCAATAGTGAACTCACAGCCGATACTGGCGGTGAAGCGCGTTATATTTTTGCTGGGGTAGCCAATACAGAAGTGGTCATCACCATGACCTCTAATGATTTTGATGCCTATTTGGTATTGCTCGATTTTGATGGCAATGTGGTCGCAGAAGACGATGATAGTGGCAGACGGCTCAATGCCCAAATCACCGCGACTATTCCTGCCGAAGGTGCATACACCATTATTGCTACCAGTTTGCGGGCATATCGCTCACAGGGGCAATTTTCTGCCACAGGTAGTTTTGCCCTGTCGCTGGCTGGCGAAGGTGGGTCACTCCCCCCTGCACCAACCTCTATAGTAGCCACCCGTGTTGTCGGCACACCAACCCTTGCGTTTAATACCCCCGTACCAACGGCGATTTCTGCCACACCCACCCCAACCCCATTTGCGCCAACCAACCCCGATGTAGCGGGTACAATTGGTTATGGGGATAATATTAGCTCCACCATCCCCGCCGATTTTGCCCAACAACAATATAATTTCTCGGCAACAGCAGGTGATGTGGTGGTCATTACCCTCACCTCACAAGAATTTGATGCGTATCTCTTTCTATACGATGCGGGCGGTGTTTTGCTCATCCAAGATGACGATGGCGCAGGCGACCGCAATTCGCGTATCACCTATACCATCCCTGCCACAGGTGAATATATCATCGGTGTAGATTCGTTTGGCAATGTCGTGGGCATCAACCCAGGGTCGGGTGTGTTTACCCTCAACTTGCAATTAGACGGCACAGGCGCTATTCCAGAAACACCTGTCCCCACCGAAACGGTCACTGTCACCCTCGAAGTTCCCGATGACGGTGTACTCGATTTGGGCGAAACCGTGACTGGTCGCTTCTCATCCGATGCCCAAGAGGTTCTCTATGACCTCACAGGGAACGCAGGCGAAATTGTCACCATTTCGCTCAGTTCCGCCGATACAGACACCTATCTGATTTTGCGCGATGCCGAAGGCAATACCATCGCAGAAAATGATGATAGTGCAGGCACTCTCAATTCACGCATTGGACCATTCCAACTCACAGAAGACACAGAATATGTGGTCGTGGCGACCTCGTATAGCTACTTCTATCTGGGTGAGACCGTCAACGGCGCATTTGAACTGAGCGCACAGACCACTACCCCTATCAGCATTGAATTTGCTACCCTTGTTGAAGGACAATTGAGCCTTGATGGTGATACCACCGCCACTTATGCCCTCGAAGGCACAGCAGGCGATGTCATGACCATTGACTTCATCGCCCCCAGTTATTCACTCTATGCCCAAATCATTGGACCAAATGGCGCAGTGAACCAATCAACGGGTGGTGGAAATGCCTTGCTGGGTCCCATTGTCTTGCCAACAGATGGTGTGTATGTGGTTATCGTGACCAGCTATGACCTCTATGAGCCAAGTGATTATAGCCTGACAGCCAACCTCATCGAGCCATTGTCCATCGCATACGATGAACCCGCCACCAATACCTTCTCTGCCAATGAAACGGTATATGTCTATACCTTTGAAGGCGCAATGGGTGATGGTTTGGATGTCGCCGTCAATAGCAATGGGGCAGTAGATACCCGCATATCGCTCACAGCACCCTCTGGCACCGTTATCGGCTGGGATGATGATAGTGGTGTGGGATTTGACCCCGAATTGATGAATATTATACTCACCGAAGATGGCACCTATTCGCTCCTCGTCCAACCGTATATCACGGGCGATAGTGGCGAATTTACCCTGTTGCTGAATACCAGCAACGCGATGGCGTTGGATGAAGAAGCACTCATCATCCGCCTCAGTGATAAAAACTTTAGAGGTGTTGGGATTTTTGAAGGCACAGCAGGCGAAATCGTACAGGTCAGTGTGCGGGTGATTGCGGGTGCAGAAAATCAACCCTATATCACCATCACACAAGGCGAAGAAGTGCTGGCAGTTCAGAGCATCGGCACAGTCAAACGTCTGATTCTCGAAATTGAAATTCCCGCCGATGGACCTGTCCAAGTGAGCGTGGAAGACCAGAACTATGGTAGTGCCGTCATCGAATTCTTGGTTGAACGGTAATTAATTAGCCATATCCCAAAGGCGGATAGGATGATGAATCCTATCCGCCTTTTTTTATTGTTAACCCTTCCCTTGTGGCGGGGGCAATTCACCTATCACCACCACATGATGACGCGCCCGTGATAACCCCACATACATGAGCATATCGCGCACTTCATCCCGACAGTTTTCTAATTCGGTGAGAATAACTACCGCGCTCTCTAAACCCTTGTAGCTATAAATCGTACTCACGCGCACCCACATCGGCACAGCATTATCCAACACCCATGTAAGTGCAAAATTGCCCAAGCGTAATTTTTCTTTCCATTGGCTACGCTCCCGCGAGGAGGGTGTGAGGATGATAATATCATCGGTAGAGACCCCTTGTTCGTTGATGAGTTCATGCAACACCCGTTGCAGGTCTTTTTGGGCATCGCCAGAATTGCGAATATCTATCGGGCGACCCTCTGGTCCCATGCACTCGGTTATATCGCCCTCATGAGCATATTCAATCATCTTATTATGAATATATTGGGTGTTACGGCAATTTTCGGTGAGTACAAGCGGGGTTTGCGACATGGGAATATCGCTCGTCTTGGCATAGAGGCGCTGGTTATCATCAAAAAATATATACAATATGTCTTCATGCGGGTTTTTGAGCAATTCAGGGAGGGCAATCCACCATACCTCCTGAAAATCTTGCCCTTCATCCACGATAAGGGCATCAAATAACAAGTCTGGGTGTGTTTGGCGCACAATATCACAGGCTGTGAGCAAAAATTCGGGTGCATTGGCATCAAATTCGCTCATGCTCATTTCTGCATCTTCAACACCCGCCCAAGCGCGTGCCTGCCCAACCGCCCCATGAAAGGTAAAGACCATCAATGCCGCGTGGGTCATCTTGAATTGCAACCATGTTTGCAGATTGCGGTTATAACACAGCACCAACACACGAAACCCCTCTGTGAGCAATTGTTGGGCTTTTTCCATCGCCAAGAGGGTCTTACCTGTGCCAGCCCCACCTACAATCGCAGTGCGTTTGATATAACGCAATTGGCGCAACACCCTAAATTGTGAGATGGTCAAGTCGTTAATGATTTTATTTTCGCGCTTAAAAGTCTCGGTGATTTGTGGCTGTAACGATTTGGTGATTTGAAATAACCCCACCAGCCCGTCTATCGCCTTCTGACCATCCCATCGTTTATTCGATTTATCGGCTCGGGTTTTCCAATAGGCAAAAATAGCCAGCAAGCGTGCTTCCACATTATCCAGATGGCGAATATCCAATACAATCTCTTCTGGGCAATCGGGGCGCATATTGCCACTCACTTGCGAATCTGGAAATGCCACTGCGGGAAAAATCGCATAATGCCAGCCTTTGGTGATAGGTGATGCTTCTAGCCATGTGCGAAGTTCACGCCGATTGCGGTCTGCTTGTTCACAAGGGTCAGATTTGAGTTTGGCGGTTATTCCATGACGGTTGGTCGTTGTCCAATTGCCATTTTGCACACTGATATGCCCCCCTTTGACCTCCATCACCAGCACACCATCTTTGCGATGAGCAATCAGAAAATCTATTTCACCCACTGTCCCCATATCTTTGGCAAACCACGATGCACCCTGAATTACTGTCCAATCATCACCCAATTGACTAAATGCCTCATAGAGGGTGCGTTCTGCCTCACTCGTGCTATCATCGGCTTTTGCGCCACGAATAATCTTCCCCCGATAAAAACTCTGTAAATAGCCCACCGTTATCGCATCGGCATAATATTTCAATTCGCGCAAACCCAGAGGGGTAATACTCAATTCATCTGCTTGACTATCAGTGGCATGAGGTTTTTTGGTGATGAACCCCGCTTTGGCAAAATAGGCATCACACCATCCCACACGATTGGCGATAATCCCCACATGACCCATTTTGTATTGCATAACATGCTCTGGCAATCCAAAATGCGCGAGTAATTCTTGTGTCAATTGCGCCCGTGTGCATTTTTGATAAAAAGAGAGTCGTTGCAAAAATGGTAGTAGAAATTCATTTTGTGTGGGGATTTCGATGATGGTATCGGATGGTAAATCCACAGGCGCGGTGGGATTTTGCCCAAAATAGGCATAGACCCGTTTAAGTTCTGCCGTCCAAAAAGCGGTTTCTACTTTTTCATCTGTGCTGGTTAGGCGACCCAGTTCACGGGCTAAATCAAAAAAACCTTTACTAGGACGATTTTTTTCTGTAGAGACTGCCACTGCCGATAACATCGGGGCATTGGCATCTCGCGCAATTTCTGCCCGCACAATCGTGCCAAATAACCGCCCCAATGCCCCGCCCACACCTTCTCCCATCCCCGACATTTCGGCAATCGGGATAATCTGCCCATAAGTTATTACTGTCTCTTGGCGTGCCACATCCAATAATGCTTCATGAACTGCTTTTACATTCATAACCCCACCTCCTAATGGTTGGTCGTTCAATATCATCACTCTGGTTATTTTATCACCTTCCAAAGAATATGCCGACTATCTCCAACAGGCAATTTTGTGTTATGCTACACACAGAAAAATTTGACTAATAGAGGTTTTTATCATGATTGCCAAAATCGCAGAACTCATGCGCCCTATCTTAGAATTTCCCCTCATCCGCAAAGTACGGCGCAATCACGCCCTAGAACATGCCACCTTTCACATGCTCAGTCGCAAACAAAAAGATATGCCTATCGCCGCTCATAGCAACAACAACGGGTTTATTGTCATTGGTAATGTCTCCACCGATGTCTTGGAATCGGCGGTAAAAGAGGCTATCACACGGTTGCAGAATGGCGAATCGCAATGGGCATTACACCCCAATTGTGGCACAAATTTGGCGACAGCAGGCGGATTGACCACCTTTAGCGGATGGCTTGGGTTTGGTCGCAGAAAAAAGTTGACGCTAGACAGAATTTCGTGGACAATGACGCTCATGCTGGTCTCGATGCTGGTCGCACCATCGTTGGGGACACGCATCCAAGAACATATCACCACCAAAGGCGATATTGGCGATTTGGAATTTTTACAAATTACACGGCGTGAGTTAAAGCTGGGCAATCGCTCGGTGGTCACACATGCCGTCATCACACGCAGAGGCTAATTATGCAAGAAAATTCGGCAAGTCCATTTGCTCAATTGGTGGCAAAACGGATAATCTTTGTCACCATGCTCACATTTGCGTTTTCTGCTATTGCAACGATTGGGGGCAATAGCACACTCGCCCTACAAATTTGCGCGGGTGGCGTGGTCATTGGGGTGATTGTATTCGGCTTAGGCGGACTGGCGGTTGCCGCCACTAAAGATGTGGATGAATCTTAAGAAATTAAATGGGATAGAGGGGGTAATGCCTCTATCCCATCACACATATTCTATGGAGCAATGAGTACCACTGTCCCACTGTTAATGATAAAACCGCATGTCCTACCATCCACAAAGAAGGTTGTGAGTTCAAATTGAGCGCGTGGGCTGGTAGACGCATCCAAGAAGAATAACCGCCCCTGCCCAACCAAACAGATTGGCAACCCTGTTTCAAATTCCCCAGAAATGGTGCGTTCTCCATTGAATTTGCCCACATCCACCGCATCAATCACAGGGGCTAAGTTGGCAGGCACACTCCCTGGGATAGTAAATTGCCCACTCTCATATAAATCAGTGCAAAAAATTCCCACAGGCATCTCTAGGCTATACCCGCGAATATCACATCTATCGGGTATCGGCGGTGGCGGTAGTTGGACGATGGGTGGGGTAATCACAGTGGCATCACAGGTGATATCGGGCAAGGGGAAAGTTTCCAAATCGCCTGTCAATTCGGTGATGGTCACGCCCACCCATGTATCGGGTCCCATGAACGTATACGCGCCCAATGGCTGATTGAGCAATGGCATATCTGCCCCGCTAATGGCTGTGATGTTAAAATCGGGTGCGCCTGCGTTAATCGTGATTTCCAAATTGTCACCCACACAGATTGCCGTCACATACAACACATCGGGGTCAAGGTTTTCGAGATTAAAATTGACAGGGGTCAATATGCCCGATTCCACCAAAATTTGATATGCCCCAACCTCGCCATTAGCCGTTGCGGTGATAGTCGCTTGTCCATTCACATCGGTTAACACACTGGTTTGTGATAATCCTGCACTTGCACCAATGGCTGGCGGGGTAAATGTGACGGTTGCACCTTCTAAGGGTAGCCCACCCGCATCATTTATTTGGATGGTGAGCGCATTGGTGAAAGCGGTGTTAATTGCGGTTTGTTGATTATCTCCGCCGATGATAAGTATGGCATTGGGAATATCATCATCATTCACCGTCACTGTAACAGATGCTGGCACAATAGGACTATACATGCCATCAGCTGTGACGATGGCAAAGGTGATATTGCAGGGTTGTGCGCCATCTATTATTGCATCATCTACGGCAGTCACCGTCACATTTTTGGGTGTTGCCCAATCACCGCTATTAAAATCAAGGCTAGGTGTGCTAATTTGGCATTCAGTCGCATCGGAAACACTCATATTAATCGTGACAAGCGCCGTTGGTTGGCTGGTCAACACCACATTAAACGTATTAAACCCGTTGGGTTCAATAATCACAAATGAGCCATTGGTGATTGTCACGCCTGCCACATCATTGTCTAAAATGGTATGAATATAGGTGCTTTGTACGCCAATAGATGTACCAGATGGTACAGATAAAGACAAATCAATCGTTTCATTATTTTCATCAATGAAATCGTTCACAATGGTGATATTGGGGTCTATAGAAATGCTGGCATTATGCGCTGTCCCTGCGGGGATATTGATTGTGCCACCAAAAAAATTAAAATCTGCGCCAGAGGCACTTCCACCTGTGACAGATATAGCCACACTCGCATTGTTCACAACAGGGTCTGTATCAGAGGTGGTCACACGGATAAATGCGCCTGTATTCGTACTTTCTGACGTAGACCCATTGGCAGAGACAAATTGTACTATGACTGCTTGGGGGGGTGGGTCTGCTTCGACTGCACCGGGGGTGCATAATGTCCCTTGTGGACGGGCTGTACCGAGTTGGTCAGCCCCCAATATACAAGCAGGTGCATATTCAATGGCACGATTGCCCGGGATATGTACCCCACCAGATAACGCACCTAATTGGGGATTTAGGTTAGCACCCAAACACCCCATAGAATTAAAGGCGATGTTATTACCACCATCCACAACGGCACCAGTGCCACCACAACCGCCGTTATTAAAAATAGAGGCAGTAATCGTAGTCGTGCCACCCGCATGTTCAACATCAGGAGGATTCAAAAATGATGTATTACCAGAAAAAGTGCTATGAATGATGGTGGCTGTACCAAAAGCCGCATACACAGCACCACCGGGTGTATTCCCAGAAAAAGTGGTATTACGGACGATGACCGTACCACCATTTTCGTTGCGAATACCCGCGCCCGTACCAGCACTATTGCCAGAAAATAGGGCATTGTCTATGGTGACACTGCCACCATCATTCAGAATTGCACCCCCGCCTGTTGAGACGCTATTACTCACAAAAATAGCCCCATTGATGACGATAGTACCACCATTATTATGGATAGCCCCGCCAGAACCACCAAAATTATCATCAAAGCGCGTATTTGTGAGGTTGATTGTGCCACCAGCATTAAAAATTGCGCCACCGTTAAATGTCCCACCACCACCAGAAAATCCACCACCCTGATAAAATGTGACATTACTCGCATTGAAAGTGATACCACCATTAACTAAAAATAATGGCACACGCGGGCTTGCTTGTGATGTAAATGTCACCACAAAGCCAGATGTATTTTGGATGGTGGTATTGGCGCTAATCGTGATACGCCCTGTAAGAGGAATACTACAGTTTGCCCCAGTCGCAAAATCCACCACCCCGCCCCCAGTTAACGCAGTCGTGAGTGCAGATAAAGAACACGTCGTAACCGTGCCTGCCGCTTGTGTTGTGCTAAGGGGAATACTCAAAAAAAGTGATAACAAGAAGATAGCAACAATGCGAAAATAATTTGTCATACATCATCTCTCTATACAATAAATTGATAGACTATGGGTTATTATGGATAATACCGTTATTTAGCTTAATGGTAGCATACTTTTTTCATATATAAGGTAATCGTAAAAAAATATTTATGGAGATAACAAATAAAAAAACGGCAGATGTTGATTCACATCCGCCTTTTTTGTCAGAGATTATAATTGGCTTGTTATTTGCCAAAATCTTTGTTGACCACTCGTACAAGGAACACCAGCACGACTGCGCCGATTGCCCCAAAAACGATTCTGCCGATGAAGCCAGAATCCCACGCATCACGATCAAGCAAGTTCAAGAGGACAGAGCCAACAATACCACCACCGATACCGAGTGCCGCATCGCCAACAGGACCATAGCCCTTGCCACGAATGAGCTGACCCGCCAAGTAGCCAATGAAAATCCATATCAACACCATGATGATGAAGTTCACTAGTGTGAACGCCACACCAAATATCAGGTTGAACAAAATAAACGCAAAAACCAACAAACCTACGAGTGCAATTATTCCTATCACTTTAAACATCTCCTTTTTATCTGTTTAATTGTTACATATATTTATACGTATATCAATAAAAAAAGTTGTATACGACTACATTTGCAGTGTTTATCATCCCAAAGAATGATTTTCTATCAATGTTTTGCATATTCCGCTATTTTCATTCATGATATAAGTAGAATAAAATTTTTAACGCATTTACTAAATACCTGTACCCTAGTTGTAGGAATACAAAATGAGCGATAATCACGAAAAAATAGCTATCATTCAATATTGGTTAGATGACTTTTCACAAACGGATACCATCAATTCAGAAACCGATGCCCTAAAAGAATCTCTCTTAGATGGTGTTGTGTCGCTCATTGAACAAAATATGCCCACCATCTCACTTGAAAAAAGTTTATCAGAAACCTATACTGATTTTGAAAAACAAATGGCAGACCAAATTGCCACCCTCAATCAGGCGACAGAAGACCTCAAGAGCCAGATTACCCAGCGTAAACGCTCTTCGCTTAAATTGCAACAAGCCTATAACAACTTAGAAACACGCCTTAAGGAACATATCTCCAACCATTTAAAAGTTAATAAAAACCTCCAAGAACAAATTTTGGAATATAGGCAACTGCAAGTGGTTGAAAAAGAGGAACGGCTTTTTACCGAAGCCCTACGCAGTACATTAACAACTTTGAGTAGCACACACGACTTAGATAAAATTCTCGACCATATCCTCAACACAGTGGGGCAAGTGACTGCGTATGATGGTGCAAATGTCTTGCTAGTCGAATCTGAACTTGTACGGGTGGTACGCCAAAGGGGATATGCAGAAGATGGCAAAGAAAAAGATTGGTTAAACCAACGTATCCCAATGATGAAATTGGCAGTTTTGCAACAATTGATAGATATTGGAAAACCACTAGCCATCTCCCACACTGATGCCTCACCAATGTGGATAGGTTTTCCAAATTTGCAATGGGTCAACTCTAATGTGATTGCCCCTATCCGTGCTAATGGCAAGATTTTAGGGTTTTTATCATTAGATAGCGCCACACCCGGATTTTTTACCCAACTCCATGCAGACCGATTACAGGCATTTGCAGACCAAGCGGCTATCGCTATCCAAAATGCACGGTTATTAGACCGCACAAAACGCTCGGCAATGATGGCAGAGCGCACTCGCCTAGCCAATGAACTGCACGATACCATTTCGCAGACATTGTGGTCTATGAGCCTTATCACAGAACGATTGCCCATCCTCTGGGAAATTAATCAAGAAGAAGCGCGACAAAGCCTAAAGATTTTGCACCAGCTCACCAAAAATGCCTTAGAAGAAATGCGTTCACTGTTATTGGAATTGCACCCATCCACACTGAATAGCGCCAAACTAGGGGATTTAATCCGTCAAATTGCCACAATTATCACCAACCGTACTGGGTTAGCCATTAATGTGCATATCAAAAAACAAGACACCGTCCCAGAAGATGTTCATTTTGCCTTGTATCGGGTGACACAAGAAGCCCTCAACAACATTATCCTGCACGCTTCTGCCACGCTTGTTGAGATTAATTTTAATAGCTATGATGGAAATGTTGAGTTGAGTATTAAGGATAATGGGCGCGGTTTTAACCCCGATAACATTCCTTATGGTCACTTTGGATTGATTATTATGCGTGAACGTGTGCAAAATATCGGCGGGACAATCCAAATCGTCAGTAGCAAGGGCGAGGCGACACTCATCAAAATTATATGCTATGCTGGTGAGAGCTTACCAAAATAGTATATAATACGTCTTATGTGAAATGAAATGTGCAAAATTGGGCAATTTGCCTAGCCTATGGCTCAAAGCCATAGGCTATTCGACTTTGAAGCCCACTGAAGGGGCTATTTTTTACCCGATTTTAAGGTGAAAATCCATTTTAGGGCAGGTTTTAGCGCCTTTAGTGTAA
>DAOTUO010000263.1:0-26726 GCA_034436595.1 Anaerolineae bacterium
TGATTAACCTCCATGCTCTTCAACGCACCCAGAAACAAAGCATTAAGATTCACCCACCTTAGCATTGTCTTCTTATTTGACCGACCCTCCACTGCGTGGAGAAAGGGGGAGAAACCCATTTCTAGGCTTAGGGACGCGATATATCGCGTCCGCAGGTCTGTTGCCTTTGATTGAAATCATTTGAATTCAAAATCATTTCTCATTATGTTAGTCGGTGTGGGGGATGTGCATGGGAATGGTGATGGTGAAGGTACTGCCTTCGTTGGGGGCACTGGTGAGGTGAATATCGCCAGACAAGGCATCGGTCAGTTTTTGGACGATGGTCAAGCCTAGCCCCGTGCCACCATACTCGCGGGTAGAGGATTGGTCTACTTGGCGGAAGGCATCGAAAATATAGCGATGGGCATCTTGGGGAATACCAATGCCGTTATCGGTGACAATCAGTTGAAAGTGTGTGCCTTGTTCAATGGGGGCGATGGTGAGGCTGATGAATCCATCGGGCGGGGTGAATTTGATGGCGTTCATGAGCAGGTTCATGGCAATTTTGCCGATGGCATCTTCATCACCGAGAAGAGTCTGTGGCATATCTGGGGAGAGAATAAAAGTGGTGGTGATATCTTTTTGTTGGGCGAGGATGCGAATTTGCTCTTGCCACTTCGCCATGATGTGGGCAGGTCTAAAGGGCAAACGGGCTGGTTGCAAGAGACCTGCTTCGATGCGCGAGAGGTCTAAGATGTCGTTGATGATGGCGATTAGGCTTTTGCTATTGACGCTGATGCGCTCCATCATACGGAGGGCGTGGGATGGTAATTCGACACCCATGCCACTGAGCATGATGCTCGAAAATCCTTCGATAGCATTGAGGGGTGTGCGGAGTTCATGGGTGACGGTGGCGATAAATTCAGATTTGAGGCGGGAACTCTCTTCGGCGCGGTGGGTGGCGATTTGGAGGGCTTTGGTACGGTCATCTACCCGTTGTTCGAGGGTGTTTATCATCCGCAGATTTTCGACTTTGGGGGCGAGTAGGACGGCAAGGGTTTGGTAGATAGTTTTTTCGAGATGGGTGAATGGGTGTGGGACATCCCATGTGACGTTTATGATGCCCACCCAGCGCCCACCCGTATAGAGGCGCATCATAGCAGTGCTGATGGCGGCGACAGAGATAAATACCATGCGGGTAATGTCGTCCATATCGGGGTCGGTGTTGGCATCTTCGATGAAATGTGTGTGGGTGTCCATGTTAATCCACAAACTGGCAACAGGGAGTTCTGGCAGGTAAAAACGTGTGCCAACCGACATGAGGATTTCTGCACCATCGTTTTTGACGGCGACCAATTCTGACCATTCGGGATAGCCAGTGGAGTCGAGGTCAAAATAGAATAGGCTGACTGCACCTGCGCCATATTGTGAGGCAAATTTATAGACCAGTTTCACAAGGTCATCTGGGGATGTGGCGGCGCTAAGGCTGAGGGCAATCTGAAAGAGGATCTCGCGCTATAGTCGCTCGACTTGCAATTGTTCTAAGAGGTGTTCTTTTTCGGTTTGCCAATCGTTAGTGGTCATCGGGATAATGTCCTTTTACACAATAAATTGTTAAAAATAGCGAAAGTATGTATACAGTATAGATACTTTTCTGAAATAGAGGGGTCTATCGGGTGGGGTGGGGGAGGAAAAAATAAAAAAGTGATATGTGTCATGCGAATAAAGTTTCTACACAAATTGACAATTTAGCGCTACAATCCTCTTATCAAAAATTGGTGAGGATTATCTCAGGAGCAAGTATACTATGCGAATTGTGGCAATTGCCAATCGAAAAGGTGGGGTCGGGAAAAGTACGGTGTCGGTGCATATTGCAACGGGGTTAGCCAGCAAAGGACATAATGTGTTATTGGTGGATACCGACCCGCAAGGTCATGCGGGGTATTCGTTGGGGATCGCGCCACAGCCCGGTTTATTTAACCTGCTGGTGGATAAAAAAGATTTTCAGGATGTGTTGCGTCCTGTGCCAGCCAGCGCCTTTAGTGTGCCAGACCATCCTGCCAGTGGGCGGTTATTTGTCTTGCCGAGTGATGAAAAGACGGGGGTGATTCCGCTATTGGAAAAAAATCCGTTTGCGTTTTTATCGCGGTTGGATGAACTGCAAAAGGCATTTGATTATGTCATCATAGATACTGCCCCGACCACAACCATGTTCGATGGCGCGGTGTATATGGCGGCGCGGGCGTTTGTGTATGTGACCGAATGTGAGGCATTGTCTTTTGATGGACTGAAGCGAGGGTTAGACCAAATCCGCGAATTTGAGGGACGGCGTGCCGATTATAACCTGCCGCCGAATCGGATATTGGGGATAATCCCGAATAAATTCCGCGCTAAGACAGAAAATCATGAACGGAATTTGCGCTATGTTCAAGATGCGTTCAGTGGCTTGGTGTGGGATGCGATACCCTTGCGGACGGTATTTTCTGAGGCGACCAATTTTAAGCAGGCGGTGTTTGCATACGCACCAACGAGCTATGAGGCAAAAGTCATGTGGGCATTGGTAGAGCGATTTGAAAAGGAGATTTTGGCATGGGAAAACGCAAAATAAAGGGGTCGGATTTTAATCATTTTGGCGCTGGCGATAACGACAGTCGCAATCGGGATGAAGCGAGCTATGAAGATACCAACGCGGCGTTTTTTGGGCAATTTATGGACGTAGAAGCCATTAAATTGCTACGTGTGGAGGCGATAGACATTTTCAAAATTCGCCCCGATTTTACACAACCCCGCAGGACTATCCCTAGTGTGCTACGAAAAGGCAATCGTGGCACAGGGCATGAGATGGGTGATATTTTTGAGCGGTGGTTGGGTATGGTCAACACGGAACGGAAAAATAACGACTATGAGCCATTCAATCTGCGTGATGCAATTGAGATGGTCGAAACAGCCTTGCCTTCACCGAGTGCCGAACATGCTAAACAATACGATGAAGAACATCGTCTGCCTCGTATGTGGATGACAGAGCGCGGTCTGCGGATTGACCCGCGTGACCTTGCGAAAGATTTTGCATCCAACGCCGAAGATGGCGCACAAGTAGCACTCATGGAAGGTCCCAGTAGTGTTGAATTAAAAATCCAACTATCTAAATTCAGCGCAGAAGCCTCACTCATGCACCTCATCACATTGGCGGCAAGTATCAAACAAGATGGACTCACTAACCCTATAACGATTAGCAAAGGGGATAGTGGCTATGTCATCGAAACGGGTGAACGGCGTTGGATGAGCTATCATCTGCTCAATTATGTGTATGGTGACGACTGGGGGAAAATCCCCGCACGGGTGGTAGATAAAGCCAATGTGTGGCGACAAGCGTCCGAAAATAATGCCCGTCAAGACCTCAATGCGATTGCCAAAGCGCGTCAATTGGCGTTATTAATCATGGAGATGTATCAAGCTACAGGTGTGAAATTTGATATTATAGACGATTTTGAATATGAGCAAGATTACTATGCCCAAGTCGCAGATGGTCAGGAATGGCGCATTATCAAAGGCGAGACACAAAAGATTTTGACCATGATGCGTTTGCAAGATGCGAGCCAAATCCGCCAACATCGGGCATTACTACGCATGGGTAAAGATTTGTGGGATTTTGCCGATGATAACAACATCAGCGAATATGAATTACGCGAGATGATACGGCTTGGGTTAACGCCCCTAAGTGGTAATAGCGGTGGTAAATTAGATAAAAAGAAGTCATTTCCACCTGAATCTGAGCCAAATTCATTTTTTCAGAATTGGCATAAAATAGCTCAACAACAACGCGATATGGCGAAAAAAATGAAGTCAGATGAGCGTAAAAAAATGGCGATGATGTTCCGTCAATTGGCAGATGAAATTGACAAAATGAAATAGCGGAATAGAACATATATACACTAGCGTTACTACAGTAACGCTATCCGTTCAAATTTTCATAAAAACAGAAAGGGCTTGGTGATGAACTAAGCTCTTTTTTATCCTGCAATCCGTTCAAAACTGCCAGTGATGCTGATGTTAAAATAGGAGAACGTTACGCTCTAACAGCACTATCCACAAGCGTAACGCACGTTACGCGCAACAAAAAAGGCATGACTGGTTCATGCCTTTTTTGATTTTTATATGCCCTACTCTGCCGATTTATGCCTCTGCGGAAAGCACTTCTTCTGGCTCACTGCCCAAATAGGCTTTGATAACCGCAGGGTCTTTTTGGACATGGGCGGGTGTTCCCTCAGAGATTTTTGTGCCATAGTCCATCACGCTCACTTGGTCAGAAATACTCATGACCAGTTTCATATCGTGTTCAATGAGGAAAATAGTCAGGTTCAATTTATCGCGCAAGCCACGGATGAAGCCCATCATCTCATCGGTTTCCTGCGGATTCATACCAGCAGTCGGTTCATCCAACAAAAGGAGTTGTGGCTTGAGTGCCAAGGCACGCGCAATTTCTAAACGCCGTTGAAACCCATAAGCAAGGTTACTCGCCAGCAAATCGCCTTTATCCCCTAGCCCCACAAATTCCAGCAACCGATAGGCTTCTATGAGCGCATCGCGTTCTTCTTTGCGAGTACGACTAAATCCAAATATCGAGCCAATAGGGGTCGCTTTGAGGTGGATGTGCATCCCCACAAGGATATTTTCGATGGCGGTCATCGCCCCAAATAAGCGAATATTTTGGTATGTCCGCGCAATTCCACGCTGGGCA
This sequence comes from Anaerolineae bacterium, assembly GCA_034436595.1. Classification (GTDB taxonomy): domain Bacteria; phylum Chloroflexota; class Anaerolineae; order Aggregatilineales; family Phototrophicaceae. The sequence continues at coordinate 4,718 of DAOTUO010000263.1, forward strand.
ATTTGGTCTGTCCGCAATCCGCGAATATCACGGTTATTGAACATGATACGCCCTTCCTCTGGCGTATAGAATCCCGTGATGCAATTGAAGAAAGTCGTTTTTCCTGCACCATTGGGTCCAATGAGACTAGCAATCATGCCCTTCTCGATTTTCAATTCCACGCCATTGACGGCTGTTAATCCGCCAAAGCGTTTGGTGATGGTCATCGCATGTAACAGTAAATCTGACATATCCTCTCCTCCTCAATCTGTCCCAGTGGGTTCTGCTTGTGACAATAATCGTGCTTGTTCTGTGAGGCGTGGCGGTGTCGGTGGGAGCAATCCTTCAGATTTAACCAGCATCACCAACACCAATAATCCACCAAATGCTAAGAGTCGGTAGCTATCCAATTCGCGGAGCAATTCTGGCAGACCTGCCAATACCACCGCGCCCAAAATCACACCCGGAATAGACCCCATACCCCCGATAATGACCAGCGCCAACACATTGATAGAGAAGGCGAGTTTATAATTTTCTGGGGTCACACTTTGTAGTTGTGCCGCCAAAATTGCACCCCCTAGCCCACCAATCGCGGAACTCACACCAAACGCCATCAGCTTCGTGCGGATGGTATGAATCCCCATCGCCTCCGCCACATCTTCATCGGCACGAATCGCCCGCCAGCTCCGTCCCTGTCTGGAAATAGATAGTCGGTAAGTGACGAATATCGCTAGTAAGAATCCGAAAATATACAGATAGAAAACACTGGTCGAATTGCCAAATATCAGTGTTACCCCCTCATCACCCACAGGCAAAAAGATTTCTGGCACAGGAATGGGCGATAGACCTTGTGCGCCACCCATGAGGGGTTTGAATTTGTCAGAATAAATAATGCGATTGATAATCTCGCCAAAACCCAATGTGACAATTGCCAGATAATCCCCGCGCAATCCTAATACAGGAATGCCAAGCATCGCCCCTGTCAATCCAGATAATATCACCGCAATGGGCAATGCACCCCAAAAATCTATCCGCCCCGTACACAGCACATTGATTTCATCTAGCGTAATCAGATTCGGGTTAATCGCCACACCGTTACAGGTCAAAATATTGGGACCCGTCAAAATCCCGATGGTATACGCGCCAATGGCGATACTCGCCACAAACCCCAAATCCAGCAAACCCGCATACCCAATCATCACATTTAGCCCAATACCCAATGTGGCATAGAGGATAATGAGGTTGATATTATTCGCCAGCGACACACCCATGAATTGCGGTGCGACCATGACCACACCCGCCAATATCAGCAGAAAAACCCCGCGTGATTGCAACCGACTACCGCGTTTCAATTCGGTGAATATGGCATGGGCTTTCCCCCCAAATGACGGTGTAATCGCAATCCCCACCACCAGCAACGCGAATATCGCCAGTGCCGATTCCAGTGGCAAAATACGTCCTGCGCTATTCAACAATCCCAAAATTGCCACCATCAAAATAAAATACACACTGGTGTTATGACTCATGCGCTCCGCACGAGGCGCAAACGCTCCCGCCAATCCGGTGATGCCCAAAACCAAAATTAACCCCCACCACAAATCACGTTGCCCCATATCAATGATTTTGGGCGCACTTCCAATGCCACGCAAAATGCCACCGCGTGCAAACGCTTCGTCTGTGCCAATCGCCAAAAATGCCACCGCGACAAATGCCCCCAACACCGCGCCCACCGTCATGAGTAACCATTGGGGCAATGGCACTTCTCGCTTGCGATTCAACCCCCAAGACACCACATACGCGAGAGCAAATGTGGCGATAAATGCCGCCGCATCGGGGAAGGTGATAATCCCGTTGATTTTGGTCGAGATGAGCGCCAACACCACCGTCAACACGGCACTAATGCCGATAACCAGTTGGGTACGCAACGACAAAAATACCGCAAATCCACCAATAGCACCCATCATCGCGCAGAAGATAAATAGCGTGAATATCCCACCCAATTGAATGGTCTCGGTTTCCGTTGCCACAAAGCGCACCGTCTCACCAAATGTCACTGGACTCGGATTTAGGCTCACTAAATTCTGAAACACAAACCGCATGTTGACCAGACTATCTACTAACAGCAAAGCCGTCCACATCACCGCCAATGACAGTGTGCCGACTAGCGCATTTGCCATCGCCACCAATGGCGTGCTATTGCGGAGTGGGTACGCACACGCATACGCCGTAATTCCCACCATCACGATGACGATGACCGTGTTCAGACTTAATTGATTCGGAATAACTTGCTGATTTGCAAACGTGTTAAAAATCCCTGTCAGCGTCAGCAGAAGGATGATGCCATTGGCTAATATCGCCCGTTGAAATGTACTCTTTTTTATCATCGCCTATACCTTCTTATCTGCGACTACTTCGCCAAAAATACCCGTTGGACGGAAGATTAATATCGAGACCAACAACCCAAATGCAATCACATCCTGTAGCTGGTTATCCAATCCCAATAACCCAGGTCCAACCGCCTCGACCACGCCCAAAAATAACCCGCCAAACATCGCCCCAGGCACATTCCCAATCCCCCCCACAACCGCCGCCGTGAACGCCTTAATACCGGGCAAAAATCCCATATACGGGCTAATAATATTATCCCCAGGCACCAACCGCGCCAACACTGCACCCGCACCCGCCAATGCCGCACCGAGTATAAAGGTGATAACAATCACACGGTCTACATTGATACCCATCAATTGTGCCGTATTTTTATCTTCTGCTACCGCCCGCATAGATTTACCCGTTTTGGTCTTTTGGATAAACCGCCATAGCGCAATCATCAACACAATGGCAATAAACAACGTGATGAACGACAACGGGCGAATCCGCAATTCCAGACCCAAAATCTCCACGTTATAAATCCCGCCAATCAAATCCAAACCGGGTGTACACACCTCTTGTCGTGCCACCGTTCTACATGTTGTAAACGAATCGGGCAACACATAATAATTCACATCAGGAAAACGCCGTGGCGATGCCCCAAACAGTTGCTTTGCCAATTCTTGCAACGTGATAGATGCCCCAATCGCCGTAATCAGTGGCACAAGGCGCGGGGCATTCCGCAACGGACGATACGCAATCCGTTCCAACAACATCGCCGTGACCACCGAAGCCAGCATCGCACAAATAAACACAATCCCCAAAGCGAGAAGGGTATGCTCCTGCAAGAAGCCACTATCCGCCATCGGGAAAATCGCAAAGAACCCGCCATACGCCCCAATCATAAACACTTCACTATGGGCAAAATTTATCATCAACAAAATGCCATACACCAGTGTATAGCCCAATGCGATGAGGGCATAAATGCTCCCTTGCGACAAGCCAAAAATAAATTGTTGGATAATTTGCTGTGGCGTATAGTCCCCACCCAATACACGCGACACGGTGATATATAGCAGAAATGCGAATAGGGCAAGAAATATACCCCGTAGCGGACTTTTGATGGTGTTATCGGTGATAAAACGCATCATGCGTGATGGAGTGCCATTGCTCCCCAACTGACCCGTCTTACTATCCTCTCCACTCATAAATAGACTCCCATAATGATATACCCACACATCTCAGGGTATATTCTCGCTGATAAAACAAAACAGACCCAATTGTTAAAAATTTGAATGGCAACATTATAGCTTAGTTAAATCCCACCTGCTAATTTTGGGGCAGGGGCAGATAATACCTAATATCTGCCCCTGCCAAAAATCCATTTTTGCGTTACTATTTGCTATCATCCGAATAACCATAGACTAAACACATATACCCTATGCAAGAACATCGTCCAAAATCCCAAACCATATCCCTTATCATCCATGCGCTTTCACAAACCTCAGAGATGACGCGCTCAGAAATTGCTACCGCCATCACCCGCAAAAAATCGCCCCACCTCAACACCGTCCTCGACCAACTCGTTATCGAAGGGATTTTACAATGTCGCATCATCCAATTTAACAACGGGGTATCGGGGTATCTCTATTCGCTCACAGACAACCATAAAGGAGAAAAATAATCATGAAAAAATTATTGGTTAGCTTCATTATTCTAATAGCCGTTTTTACGCCGTTTAACGCCGTTTTTGCCCAAAATTGTGATGTTCTCATACCAACTGCCATTGAACTCATAAACGAGGCAGAAAGCGCCTCTGAACGCGGACTCTTAGACGAAGCAAAATCCTACCTCGCCAGCGCCCTCACCCTCTTAGAACCGTGTACAGAGACGACAGCCTGTCGCATGAGCAATATCATCCAAGACATTGAACGCGCCCAATTGACTACCAGCGCCAGAAATCTTTATGGTGCGTTCCCAAATATTCAAGAAGCCATCAATTCGTGTTTAGATACCAGCAATATACCTGTCCCAACAGTTACCACTCTCGGCGCAGGTGAATTAATGTCGTTTGTCGGCATCACCACCTTTGTCAATGGCGTTGCCATCAACCCCACAGGCACACAAATCGCCACCAATGACAGCGACTACAATGTCCGCATTTGGGACATCAACACAGGCGAACAAATTCAACTACTCGGCGCACCCAATACCGCCCACGACGATTTGGGTATGGCAGTCGAATTTAGCCCCAATGGGCGTTTTCTGGTATCGAGTGATTTTAGTGGTCAAGTCAAATTGTGGGATTTATCCACAGGCGAAGTGCGCTACGAATGGGAACACGAGGGTTATGTCTGGCATGTCGCATTTAATCCAGCAGGCTCACTGGTTGCCACCGTGGGGTCAGATAATTTTCTAAATCTATGGAATGTTCGCAACGGCAACAACACCCGCGCAATCCGCACAGGCAGTTCCAGTGTGCGTGGTGTAGACTTTAGCCCCAATGGTCGCCAAATTCTCACAGGTGCAGAAGATGGCGAAGTCGTCCTCTGGAATACCGATTCTGGCGAGCGCCTCTTAACATTGTCGGGGCATGAAGATTCTGCCAATGCCGTCACATTCAGTCCAGATGGCAACCGCGCCGCCTCGCTAGATGCCAGTGGCACACTCATCGTCTGGGATTTGGTCACAGGCGACACTATTCACATCATTGCCGCCCACAGCCAACAAGCCTTTGCCTTAGCATGGCTTTCCAACGAGACCATCATCACAGGCGCAGACGATGGTCTCCTCATCCTATGGGATTCACGGACAGGCGAGAGCATGACCATACAAACTTTCACAAGTCGCTATATTCGTTCCATCGCCATCACCCCAGATGAATCCGCCGCCCTTTTAGGTATGAATGACGGTACAGTCCTCCTCATCCAAATCCCACGCGGGTAGGGCAGGGGATAAATCACCAAAATTGTTGTCTACGCCTTTTTTGAGCAATAGCTAGGCATACTGTACGGGCTTGCCATGGCAAGCCCACAGCCATGCTAGACAATTAGCGCCAAGCACGTATATCGTCCCTACAATCATATACCCGTAGGGACGGCATACATGCCGTCCAAAAATGTCCATATTCGCCATAAACCACCACACCCCATAAATATCTCGCCCCAATCACGCTTTACAAGCCCATTTATCCCCAATTTACCCCTAAAATCTATTTCTATACCCCATTTTGCCCCATTTTTCAAAACTTTTTAAAAATTCGCTTGCATCAAATGAAAAGTAGGTGTATACTAACGTTTATGTTTTTGTGACAGAAATGCAAAAATCCGACACATCTCTGCATCGGATTCTCACAAAAACTACTCAAGATTTTTTTACACACATGGGAACTTTTTGCCGAAGTTTTCCATGAAGGTTTGCTTTTACTCCTTCATTATACCAAATGAAGCGTAACTTGTCTACAACCAACACCCCCCCAAAATGGCAAATAAGGGGAAATTAACAAGTTTTTGGTGGGTAAAAAGGTTAAGGTTTTGTAAATTAATACACCCGACACAGTTTTTCGGCAAAAAAGAACTGTTCTGAGCAACAAAATTTATCGTTAAAATTTTATGTGGATTAAAAAAGGGCGGGAACTCAGGAAGATCCATTTGCTTTCCCCAGCAAATCTTTCCTGAGCCACCAACCGCCACAGTAAGGGAATATCAAATGCGCGCTAACACATTTGAATCAGCTATCTACTATCTTAACCAACATTGGTCAATTTTTCCAGTGTTTGCTGACTCTCGTACCGAATTTGCTAAACATCCTGCTTTGCGTTGGCAGATATATCAAACGCGACCAGCCACACACACCGAATTAACCGCGTGGTATGGCACACAAAATCGCATGGGCATCGCTATCGTCACCGGCAATCTGTCACGGTTGGTCGTCCTCGATTTCGATTCACCCCACCTATACGACACATTTTGCGCCCAACATCCCCATTTAGCCCAATCCTACACAGTCAATACCAAACGGGGCAAACACATCTATTATTCGCTCATCCCGACCCTACACGCCCCACCCACCACACACGGCACAGGCGTAGATTTTCAATCGGAAGGGGCGTATGTCGTTGCGCCACCCACCACCATCAACGGATTCACCTATACGGTCGCCAAAGACCTGCCCACCCACAAATTAATCCCTGCGGATATGGCGCTGATTCGCACATTCATCCAATCATCCCGCGCCCATGCGCCAAAAATATCACGGCAGACAGAAAAAACACCCCTGTCACCGACCATGACCATAGACCGTCTACAACAACTTTACCTAGAATCCATCCAAATGGGACGCAACAATGCCCTATTTTGGGTATCGTGTCTGGCGCGGGATTATGGCATTTCTCAAACCCACCTCACCAACCAGCTTGCGACTATCCACGCCAGCCGTCCAACGCCCACTCACCACCACCACGAAACCCATGCCACACGGGTCAAAGAAGCCTGCGCGACCATCGCCAGCGCCTATAGCCGTCCAGCACGCCCAATCAAGCCCTATAACCCACTCACGCCCCAATTACCCAACCGTCTCCGTGAGGCGATGTTGCAAATTGGCATGATGGGTGTCATCCGCACCATCGAGGCACTCCGTCTATCGGGCATCACCACAGGCACAACGTTCACCGCCACCCAAGCCCTATCCCTCACACAAGGCATCATCGGCAGGGATACTGTCCGCACCGCCCTCAACACCACCGCACCCATTTTTGGCGAGGCGCTGTTCAAATCCCCCCGCACCCCCCTAGTACCGAATGGTATTGCTAATGAATATCACCCACTGGTCACTAATTCATGCGAATTAGTAACGGTGAAAAAATCAGGAAAAAATCCCAAAGGTCGCCCCGCCACCGTGTATACCATGCCATCCAACGACCAACTCATCGCCCTTTTTGGCATAAAACCCGCCAAACAGACCGACCCACTCTCATTAGACGACCTAAAAAGTGTCCGCCGTGTGCGCCAAACTATGCACCAACGCTTCCTCACCCGCCTCCCTGGTCGTTGGTCAATCCGCACATTCGCCCGCAGACTCGCTGTGACCACCCGCACCATTCGTCATTATCATAATTCAGACGCGAATTTCCGTTATATTCCCCTTCATAATAGCACACTTGTGCGCTGGAACGGGGTCAATGACCTATTCGCAGAAGAATTTCCGCACAAAGGCTATTTTTTGACCGATTCTGCCGACAAAAAATATCCCGCCAAAGCAGGCATCGCCAAAGTGCTACTGGCAAAACGCCAAACGGTGCAACTGCATCAGCGTATTCCCAACTTTTGGTGGTATGGCACAGACGATATGCCACCCATTTCTGCCAAATATCGCGCTGATGTCAAGCAAATTGTAGACGACATCCATCGCAAAAAATTCGCCAACACCCGTTTTATGCGCCAAGAGGCTTTTTCTGTGCAAGAGGCTTTTTCTGTAAATGAAAAGCAAGGGCAGGTCACGCCCGATAGCGATGCCACACAGCCCATTCTGAACGTGTCGTTCACACCACCATCAACCCCCATCGCCCCCGCATGGGATATTGCCACCCATCGCGCCATCCACCAGCCGACTGCCGTCCATCAACCGCCACTTATTCAGGGGATGCCAAAAGTATCCCCCACACCACCTATCACCCAAATCCCGCCCAAACGGGTCAATGAGGCAATTATCCAACGCAATAATTTGCGCCGTCCATTTGCCGATGAATCGCAAGAGGCACTCACCATCCGTCTGCAAAAAGCCATAAATGAGCGTACCACCAACCCCGACCACCGCATCACCCGCGAAGCCTCGCGCCGTTTGGTCAGTCGCTATACGCCATCGGCAATAGACGAAGCCATCCGTACCATGACCACCCGCCAAAATATCATTAAACCCGTCGGATTTATCAGCACCTTCCTGCGGGCATCCCAAAAATCATCATGAAAAAAATGATGGATAGGGGTATGTTTATGGTTGTTTGATGAATGATGGTGGCTTTGATGAATAATGGTCGTAGGGACGCAGGCAACCATGCCGTCCAAATAGTGGGGAAATTCGTTTGGATTGATTTTCACCCCCTCTCCACAACATGGGGCGTAGGGACGGCAACCATGCCGTCCACAGGGGGGTGGGGCTAAAAATCCCTAATGCCCGCCCAAATATGCCTCGATGATGCTGGGGTCATTCGCCAATTTTTGGGCATTATCGTTATGGGTGATGTACCCCGATTGCAACACATACCCCCGATGCGCGACTTGCAACGCCATCCGCGCATTTTGCTCCACCAGCAAAATAGTCGTGTGTGTCTCTTTATTCAAATACACAATCACCTCAAAAATCGCCTGTACCAACAAGGGTGCCAGCCCCATAGACGGCTCATCGAGCAATAACAGCTTGGGACGCGCCATCAATGCCCGACCCATCGCCAACATTTGTTGTTCGCCACCGCTTAATGTGCCACCATGTTGTTTTTCGCGTTCTTTGAGTCTGGGAAATCGCTCAAATACAAACTCAAGGTCTTTGGCAATATTCGCCGCATCATTGCGCTGAAACGCGCCCAATTGCAAATTTTCTAGCACGGTCATGCGCTTAAATATTTTGCGTCCCTCTGGCGATTGCACAATCCCCAACGACACAATTTTATACGCAGGCATATCGGTGATGTTGTGTCCCATAAACGTGACTGTGCCTTTGGCGGTGGGCAATATGCCACAAATCGTATTGAGTGTGGTGGTTTTTCCCGCCCCATTCCCGCCGATGAGTGTCACAACCTCGCCCTCATCCACCGTAATAGACACCCCTTTCAGCGCGTGGATTTTGCCGTAATACGCATGTGCATCCTCAACCTTTAACAAGCTCATTTTGTCCCTCAACAATCGTTTTCACACCCATAATAAAACCAATTATCTTGTTCTGGATACCCAAAGAAGGGAATCAACAGGCGTAACTCTTCATCACTTGGTGCAATCACGCCATATTGCCGTTCCAGCGAATTATAGCCATAAATCGGCAAACTGTCACAACTATTGCGGATTTCTAGCGCCAATATCCACCCAAAATGACTTTTATACACCACCCGATAGCGTTCCCTATTGGGTGATTGCCCCATAAGCGCCACCACCTGCCCACGTTGTATCGTCCCAATCACCTCATAATTTTCGGTGGGACCCACGCGCACATTCAAATCTTGACGATTGCGCGGTTGAATCACCCCAACACAGCCATCCAGCCGTCCATCCAATTGGGCGAATGTGGTTGGATAATCCAGCCGAATCGGTGCAGAGAGCCTATCTGCCATCCCACGCACCCCAATACCTACGCCCACGCGCACACTTGTCTGTATATTTTCCGACGCATCCGTCACCAACACCTCGCCCCGCGCTACTACCACCGTTGTCGCCCCATCTACCACTTGCACAGCGAAATGCTCGGCGGGTTCTATGAGCTTTAAATCGGGGGATATCACCCGAAATTCGCTAAACGCGGCTTCATCGCCAATTTCGTATATCACGCGACCCGTTTGGGTGATACCCACCCGCGCCGATTCATCTTCATCCACCGAAAATTCCATCAGGGTTAATTCGCTAGTGGGCAAAACAAACACGGTAGCGCTTCCTAATAGGGTTATCCACGCCCGCCCAAAAAAAATGGTACGCACACTATCGCCCACACCAAAAGGGGTCTCTGCGCCCACCGGCAGGCTTATCCACGCCTGGGTATCGGCACGCAAAATCTCTACGCCTGCGCGATCCACCCGCAACAGCGCCGCATAATCGGTCTGTGCTTGGCTAATGGCGATAATCAGGCACAAGACCCCCACCAATATCACCCATTTATTCATCTTCGAGCGTCCCTTCAAACAACGGCAATTCGACAAAAAAGGTACTGCCAACGCCTTCGGTGCTAGTCATCCAAATCGTGCCACCATGCGCCTCTATCACCGCTTTCACAAGGCTCAGACCCAAGCCTGTCCCCTGAATATGCGCGGTCTTGGCGCTTCTTACCCGATAAAACTCTTGGAACAGATTTTTTTGTCCCTCTTCAGATATGCCATAGCCGTTGTCTTGCACTTCAAACCGCACCATGTCGTCCCGTTGTAAGAGTTTTACCGTAATGATTCCATTATCTGGCGTGTATTTTACCGCATTCCCCACCAAATTGGTAATTGCCTGAAATAATTGCCGATAGTCCCCCTGCACCAACGGCAAATCGGGCGGATTCACCAGCGTGAGTGTCTGTTTTTTCTCTTCGGCGCTCATCAGATTGCGTTCCACCACTTCTTTGACCAAAAACCCAAATGCCAGCGTATCTTTTTTGATATTGCCAGAGCGCAATTGCTCCAAATTGAGAATTTCTTCAATAATATACAACATATCATGCCCACTCTTGACCATACTCTCCACAAAGCGGGCATGGTCTTCGCTCATGACGGTGTTATCGGCTTGCACATCCTCGATAATCAGTGAGCCATAGGTTAGCACAATCCCCAACGGATTTTTGAGGTCATGACTCGCCATGCGTATCATCCGCGTTTTGAGCATACTCAATTCGTTGAGCGTGGCATTTTGTTGGTCTTTTTCTGCGATAACCTGCAAGCGCAACGCCGAGACTTGTTTTTCTGCGGATAGCTGTGCTTCTGTCAGTTGCCTGCGGGTGGTCTCTGTCACAATATCCAACATCAAATTAGCACCTATGGGCAAACTCCCCGCCAAAAGCGCATAAAACAGGTTAACCATCACCAAGTACATATCAAAATAGGTGATGATAGCCACACTCATCGCCACCATCATCACCGCGCCGATAATCAACATCGCCCACCAACGCAATTGCGAATAGACCATGCTGGTAAAAATCGCCAAGCCCAAAATCATCAATAGTTGTGAGGTGGAAGATTGTTCCCGAAACGAGATATTCTGCAATAACGATTCAAACGCATGGGCGTGAATTTCTACACCAGACATGCGCGTCCCCCCGATGCTGGTTGGCACAGCATACACATCGGTGATGCCTGTGCTATTCATCACACCCACCAAAACGGCTTTATCGGCAAATATGGCTGGGTCTACCCGTCCCTCCAACACATCCAAAAAAGACACCACCACAAACGCGCTTTGTTCATCGGTGGCGGGGCTACCAAAATAATTTGGCATCCATAGCCCGTTGACATCCACACGGATTTGTCGTTCTGGGGTGATATTCAACGCGCCATCCTCTGCGGTGACCACTTGCGGAATGGCTGGCGTGGGAATCCGCAGATACGCCAGATATAAGGCAATGGCAAAGCTATGCCCCGTAAAAATTCCGTCTGCGGTGGCATACTGCACGCTGGATATTTGCCTGCGGATGGTGCTATCGGCATCGGGATACACATTCACAAAGCCCCTATTTTCTACCACGCTCCCAAAACCACTGTGGGGCATCAATACATCCGCATATTCCACCGATTGCGTATAGTCATCAGCCCCGACTGTCAACCCGACCATCGGCATAATCACACGGGTACGCGCTTCGCTTTGTCGTGCGTCTATGATGGCATTGATAAACTGTTCATCGTCTGGAGTTGTCTCAGAAAACAGCAAGTCAAAGCCGACTGTTCTCGCACCTGCCTCGCTCGCAATGTTCAAAAAGTCTGTGAATCTATCCCGCGACCATTCGCTAGGGGAGCGCCCATAGGCAGATAGGCTGGCGTTGTCTATGGCGACTATCATGACCTGTCCAGTGGTTGGGGAGGGTGCATAATAGGCATCATTCAGGCGCAAGCGCGTCTGGGCAAATAACCCACCCACCCATAACACGAGTAATACCACGCCAATGACAAAACCCACCAGCGCCCCGCGTCCGCCCTGACGAATTTTATTGATGGATAATGGTTTGATGGGATTGAGGATATGCCACATGATGATTTTTCCTTATAGATAATTCAATCACATGGCATTTTATCATAAAACAGACCACCAGCAGACGTGTAATGGCTATATTAATGGAGAAACGATTTTAAATTCAAATGATTTCAATCAAAGGCAACAAACCTGCGGACGCGATATAAGGCGTGTCCGTAGTTGTATTTTTAGTCTTTTGCCAGTTTTTCTCGTACATTTTGGCATCGCTAGAGGCTCAAAGCCTCTAGCTAGTCGCATCAAGCGCACTAAAGGCGCTAAAACCCGCCCTAAAATGGGCTTTTACCCTCAAAATTGGGTAAAAATAAGCCCCTTCAGTGGGCTTCAAAGGCGACTAGCCCAGGGCTTTGAGCCATAGGCGGGGCAACTTATCGAAATGAACTACGGACAAACCTTTAATCACGTCCGTACAAGCCCTCTCTCAACGTAGTGGGGAGGGGGGTGGGGCGCTTTGCATCCGTATATGGGGCTTGCCATGGCAAGCCCCTACAGTCCATCCATTTAATAGGGGTGGGGCGCTTTGCCTTAAAAATATTTTAATGATAGGAGTCTTTCATGACCAAAACCATCACCATAGACCCTGTAACCCGCATTGAGGGACACTCCAAAATCACGCTATATCTTGATGATGCGGGTGAAGTGAGCGATGCTCAATTTCATGTGACACAATTTCGCGGATTCGAGACCCTCGCAGAAGGGCGACCCTTCCGTGAAATGCCCTCGCTCATGGCGCGGATTTGTGGCATTTGCCCCATTAGCCATCTGATTGCCTCTGCCAAAGCGTGTGATGAATTATTGGCAGTGCGGATTCCAGAGACGGCGGTGAAATTGCGCCAGATAGTGAATTTGGCGCAGATGGTACAGTCGCACGCGCTCAGTTTTTTCTATCTATCGTCACCCGATTTGCTACTGGGGATGGATAGCGCCCCCGATGCCCGTCATATTTTTGGCGTGGCACAAGCCCATCCCGAATTGGCGCGGGGTGGGGTGCGTCTGCGTCAATTTGGGCAACAGGTCATCGAAATTTTGGGTGGCAAACGGATTCATCCCGCGTGGATTGTCCCAGGGGGTGTCACAGACCCTCTCACCGCAGAACGCCGTGACCAAATTTTGGCGATGATACCAGAGGCAAAGCAATTCGTTCTCACGGCATTGACCGCCTTCAAAGCCAAATTGCCCCAATTTGAGGATGAAATTCGGGTTTTTGCCAATTTCCCTACCCTGCACATGGGGCTTGTAACCAATAGCGATGCGCTGGAATTTTATGAGGGCAATCTGCGAATCATAGACCAAGACGGCGCGATACTCGCCCCTGCGGTGGATAAATATCATTATCAAGAGACCATCGGTGAGGCGGTTGAGCCGTATTCGTATCTCAAATCGCCATACTACAAACCCAGAGGCTATCCCAATGGCATTTATCGGGTGGGACCGCTCTCGCGCCTGAATATCGTCAGTCATGCGGGGACACTTTTGGCAGACCAAGAATTATCCCAATTTAAGGCGATGTCGTCCGCAGAACGACAAAGTTCCTTCCATTATCATTATGCCCGCCTGATAGAAATGTTGTATGGCGTGGAACGGATTGAGCAGTTGCTCCAGTCACCCGATATTTTATCGCCACACGTTCACGCGCTGGCATCGCCCAATGCCTATGAAGGCGTTGGCATCAGTGAAGCCCCGCGTGGGACGTTGTTGCATCACTATACCATTGATGAAAATGGACTCATCCGCAATGTAAACCTGATTATCGCCACAGGCAACAATAACCTTGCCATGAACAGGGGTGTTTTGCAGGTGGCACGCCATTATATTCATGGGGATGATATTTCTGAGGGGGTACTCAACCGTGTCGAGGCGGTGATTCGCGCCTTTGACCCGTGTTTGAGTTGCTCCACACACGCCATTGGTCAAATGCCGTTGCATATCGAGATGGTCGCACCCACCGGTGAGGTTGTGCGCGCGGTCAAGCGCGGATGAAACAGTTGACCTCACCCCTAAATCCCCGTGAACGGGGTTGTTTAGCCTGTTTTCATCACCAAAAATCGGTATGGCGTAGCGGCATGATATATCATGCCACTACCGTGTGCCAATCTGACCCACAAAATCGGCAGACCAACCCCATTTATGGGGTTTTGGTGACACAGGCAGGTGGTTCACCGCCTGCCGTAGCACAGAAATTTGCCCATTTTTATCCCCACACGCCATATAATGGGGCAGAGGGGATAGGGGCTAAACCATGAAACTCATCATCGGCTATGGCAATCCGCTACGGCGTGATGACAGGGTGGGATGGGCGGTGGTGGATGCGGTGCAATCGCTCAATTTGCCCGATGTGACGTGCATGGCAGTGCATCAGCTCACACCCGAATTGAGCGAAGCCATGTCGTTGGCAGATACGGTCATTTTGGTGGATGCCAGCGTAGACGGTGATGTGGGTGATGTGCGTATCACGCCGATTGTCGCCTGTGCCGATGCGCCCACCATGACCCATCACTTATCGCCACAAGGATTATTGGGCATGACCAACTGGTTATACAATATGTTGCCATTCACCGTCGTCATTACCATCACGGGGGAAGATTTTGGCGTGGGGGAAAGATTATCCGATGCAGTCATGGCAAAAGTAGATTTATTGGTGGCATTTTTGCGCGGGATGTGTGCTTCATGACCATCCGCGCCCATATCATCACACAAGGCATTGTGCAGGGGGTGGGTTTTCGCCCATTTGTGTATCGGCTGGCGCATGACGGTGGATTAACGGGGTGGGTGTGTAATACGGCGCAGGGGGTCATCGTCGAAATTGAGGGAGAAAATACCGCTATTGACCTGTTTTATCACCGCCTCATCACCGAATTGCCCCCGCACGCACATATTTCTCATCACGAAATGCACCCAATCCCCATACAAGGCGATACC
Source organism: Anaerolineae bacterium (assembly GCA_034436595.1). Lineage (GTDB taxonomy): Bacteria > Chloroflexota > Anaerolineae > Aggregatilineales > Phototrophicaceae. The sequence continues at coordinate 19,900 of DAOTUO010000263.1, forward strand.
GATTTTATCATCCGCCCTAGCCAGCAGGATGGCGCAAAAACCGCGCATATCCCACCCGATTTAGCCGTCTGTGACGATTGTCTGCGCGAGATGACTGACCCCAATAATCGGCGATATGGGTATCCATTCATCAATTGTACCCATTGCGGACCGCGTTATAGCATGATGACCGATTTGCCCTATGACCGCCCCAATACGACCATGAGTGATTTTGTGATGTGTGCCGATTGCCAAAAAGAATATGATAACCCGTCAGACAGGCGCTTTCATGCCCAACCGATTGCCTGTCCTATGTGCGGACCGCATATTGCCTTATGGGATGCCGATGGGCGTGTGCTTGCCACACAGCATGACGCGATACTTGCGTGTGCCGATGCCTTGCGGATGGGCAAAATTATTGCGCTCAAGGGGCTTGGCGGGTTTCATCTGCTGGCAGATGCGACCAATCATGAGGCAATCCACCATGTGCGGATTCGCAAGCACCGCCCCCATAAGCCGTTGGCGGTGATGTTCCCCACACTGGCGCATATTGAGGCGTGGTGTGTGGTGGATGAGGTGGCGCGGGGCGCGTTGATGAGCGTAGAAGCGCCAATTGTGTTGTTGGAGAAAAAATATCCCCACCCCTCATATATCACCAGCCGTAGGGACACGATACAGCGTGTCCACAGACGCGGACGGCATGGTTGCCTGCGTCCCTACAAACGACCATTCGCAGGGGCAGATTTTCTATCCCCCTACAACCCCACACTCGGCGCGATGCTTCCTTATACACCCCTCCATCACCTGCTATTATCCGCCTGTGGATTTCCGCTTGTGGCGACCAGTGGCAACCGTCACGATGAGCCGATTTGTATTGACGAACACGAAGCAATCATCCGTTTGGCGGGGATTGCCGACCTGTTTGTCGTGCATAACCGTCCCATTGTGCGTCCTGTGGATGATTCGGTGGTGCGCGTCATGGCGGGGCGCGTGATGATGATACGGCGTGCGCGGGGCTATGCACCACTGCCGATAAAGATTTATCCCCACCCCCTAACCCCCTCCCCACAGGGTGGAGAGGGGAAACAAAAAAACCATCCTTCCACACAAGGGTCTGTGGGGACGACATATATGTCGTCCGTATTGGGCGCGATGTATTGCGTCCCTACAGGGGGAATAACGGATATTACTCTTGCAGTTGGCGCACACCAAAAAAATGCCATCGCGTTAGGGCGTGGGGATGAGGTGTTCATCAGCCAGCACATCGGTGATTTATCCACACCGCAAGCTCGTGACCAGTTTGAGCGCACCATCACCGATTTATCCGCCATGCTCGACATCCATCCGCAGAAAATCATCTGTGATACCCACCCAGATTATGCGTCTACGGCGTATGCCCAGCAAACCCGCCTGCCCATCAGCAAAATTCAACACCATTATGCCCATGCGCTATCGTGTATGGCAGAAAACGGCGTGGCGCTCCCCGCGTTGGCGGTGGTGTGGGATGGCACAGGGTTTGGTGACGATGGCACCATTTGGGGCGGGGAATTTTTGCGAATTTCTGCCGATGGCTATGCGCGGGTGGGGCATTTGCGCCCGTTTCCGTTGATTGGGGGGGATAGTGCGGTGATAGAACCGCGTAAAACGGCGCTCGGATGGCTGTATAGCCTGTTGGGGGATGCGATTTTTGACGATGAAAATTTCGCCCCTGTGCGCCAATTTTCACCCGCACAACGCGCTATTTTTCGTCAGATGCTGATGAAAGGCGTGAATTGCCCCATGACCAGTAGCATGGGACGGTTGTTTGATGCGGTGGCATCGGTGATAGACGTGTGCCATGTCATGAGCCACGAGGCACAAGCGGCGGTGATGCTAGAAAATTTGGCAATTTCGCCCCACCCATCCGCATCATATACTGTAGGGACGGCATATATGCCGTCCGAAATCCCGCCAATCCCGTCCATTTTGGATACGATATATCGTGTCCCTACGGTATCTGACCATGTGGGGTTAGAACCCTATCCCTTCGACATCATCACCGAAAACGGCACGCATATCATCCATCCCCATGCCATGCTCACAGCACTCATGGCAGATAGTCGCGCCAATATCCTCAAAACCGTGATGAGCCAAAAATGCCATGCTACCCTAATAGAGATGATTGTCCAGATGGCGCACCACATCGGCGAAAAGCGGGTGATGCTCACAGGCGGGTGCTTTATGAACAAACCTCTGCTGGAAGGGGCAATTTATGGCTTGCGTGAGGCGGGATTTTCTCCCTATTGGCATAGCCAAGTGCCAACGGGTGATGGTGGCGTGTGTTTGGGGCAAATTTTGGGTGTATCATCATATAAAAAGGAGCAACATCATGTGCCTAGCCGTACCGGGTAAAATCATTAGTATCATGGGCGATGACCCATTCACCCGCACAGGCAAAATTAGCTTTGGCGGGATTATCAAAGAGGCAAATTTGGCGTATGTGCCAGAGGCAAAGGTAGATGATTATGTGCTGGTGCATGTCGGATTTGCCCTTAACATCGTAGACGAAGCCGAAGCGCATCAGGTATTTGATTATTTGCGTCAGATGGGCGAGTTGGATGAACTCAATCCAGAAAGTGGTGGCTGATGCGCTATATGGATGAATACCGTGACCCGCAATTGGCGCATGAATACGCCGAGTTACTCGCCAAAATCACCACCCGCGACTGGACGATTATGGAGGTGTGTGGCGGACAAACACACGCCATCCTCAAATTTGGGATAGATACGCTGTTACCAGAACAAATCACACTCCTACACGGACCCGGATGCCCTGTGTGTGTGACACCCATCGAATTGATTGATAAAGCCATCGAAATCGCCATGCACCCCACCGTCATCATGACCTCATTTGGGGATATGATGCGTGTACCAGGGTCATCCACCGACCTATTGGCGACCAAAGCCTCTGGCGGGGATGTGCGGATGGTGTATTCACCGATGGATGCGGTGGCGCTGGCGCGGAATAATCCCCATAAGCAAGTCGTTTTTTTTGCGGTGGGATTCGAGACGACTGCCCCCGCTACGGCGATGGCGGTGCATATCGCCAAAAGTGAAGGATTGACCAATTTTTCGCTGTTGGTGGCGCATGTGCTTGTGCCGCCCGCAGTCGAGGCGATTTTATCTGCACCAGAACGCCGTGTGAATGCGTTTTTGGCGGCGGGGCATGTGTGTACGGTCATGGGCTATGACGAATATATCCCTATCGCCAAAAAATACGGTGTGCCATTTGTGGTGACGGGCTTTGAGCCACTCGATATTTTGCAGGGGATTACCATGTGTGTCGCCCAATTGGAAGAGGGCAGGGCAGAGGTGGAAAATCAGTATGCGCGGGCGGTGCAACAAGCGGGTAATATCCCCGCCAAGTCGTTATTGGAGCGCGTATTTATGCCGACCAATCGGCGTTGGCGGGGCATTGGCGAAATTCCGATGAGTGGCGCGGGATTGCGTCCAGAATATGCCGATTATGACGCAGAAAATCGCTTTGGCATGGCACAGCCAAAAAGTGAGGTGGCGAGTGAGTGCATGAGTGGAACGGTGTTGCAGGGACTCATCAAACCCGACCAATGCCCCGCCTTTGGGGTGCGCTGTAACCCCGAACACCCACTGGGCGCGACGATGGTCAGCAGTGAAGGGGCATGTGCCGCCTATTATCGGTATCGGAAAAATGAGGCATGAGGTCATGTCCAGATGGACGCAATAGCTTTGCATTAATAATTTGTTGCGTTATAATAGACAGGCATAATCTGTGAGCCGTTAAAGGGGTATTTTATGCCAGAAAATGTATTGTCGTTGCGCGTTTTTTTATCATCACCAGGCGATGTGAATGATGAGCGTAAAGCCGTCTTAGAGGCATTAGACCGCCTGCCGAATCGCCCCTCATTCCGTGAAAAAATTACCTTTCGGGTGATAGCATGGGATAAACCGGGAGCCGATACGCCCATGTTAGCCACCATGTCGCCCCAAGAAGCGATAGATGCCGGGTTGCCCAAACCGTCTGAATGTGACATTGTGATTACGATTTTTTATTCGCGCATGGGGACATCCTTCACCATGCACGGCACACCGTATCTCTCTGGGACACAGTATGAATTGCTAGATGCGCTCAATTGTGATAATCCGCCACACACCCTTATTTATCACCGCACCGAAAAACCCGATATTGACCCCGATGACGATGATGCCCATTTGCAATATCGCACCCTCAAAAAATTTCTGAAAGGGGATGTGTTCTTTGATTCTCATTCAGGTGCGATTCGGCGGGGTGTTAATGCCTATACATCACCTGCCCATTTCCGCGAATCAATCGAAAATCATCTGGAAGCCATTGTGCTAAAGTTGCTCCAACGGCATGAAAAATCTCCCATTCCAGAAAAACCACCCGTGCCAAAGGTTGCCGATGGCACATCCATCGAATTTAAGACCGAGTTATGGCGTGGCTCACCTTTCCCTGGATTACGCTCCTTTACACCCGATGATGAAGATATTTTCTTTGGGCGGGAACGTGAAACCGATAGTTTGGTCAAACGGGTGAGCGAGGCACATCATTTTGTGGGGGTGATTGGCGCATCGGGTAGCGGAAAATCATCGCTGGTCGGCGCAGGACTCATCCCCCGTCTACGTGCCAATGCCATCAGCACCGAACACACAGGCAGTAAAGATTGGGCGGTGGTGCAATTTACCCCTGGCGCAGATAAACATCCGTTTGAGGCGCTTTTCAATGCGCTCATCAAAACATTCCCACATATCAAACCATCGGCATTTGAAATTAATCGGCTAAAAGCGATATTCATCGAGGATATGATGCAATCGCCACACGCCCTCATCCCCATTTTAGACAGCGCCCTCGAAAAATCACCCCCATGGGCAGAAATTCTGTTTTTCATAGACCAATTTGAGGAACTGTTCACGGGCGTAACACCCGCTACAGTTGACCCATTCATTGGCATGGTGGATTCTTTATGCAAGCATCCGCGGGCGCGAGTGGTCATCACCATGCGATCCGATTTTTATCATCGTGCCGTAGACAATAATACCCTATCGGAATTGCTTCAAAATGGGTCATATCCGCTATCTGCCCCCACGGGTGGCGCGTTGTATCGCATGATAACCCGCCCCGCAGAACGCGCCAATTTGATATTCGATGATGGCTTGCCCGAACAACTCCTTGCCGATACGGGTGATACAGCAGGCGCATTGGCACTTTTGGCTTATACACTGGATGAACTGTATCAAATTGCCGATAAGCGCGGCGATAACCGCATCACCTTTGCCGATTATGAGGCACTCGGTGGTGTTTCTGGGGCGATTGGCAAACGCGCACAAGCCATTTATGCCCAATTGCCCTATGCCGATGACGATAAAAAGCACATTTTGGGGCGCGTATTCAAAGAATTAGTCGAGGTAGATGAACGTGGCACCGCTACCCGCCAACGCTCACCCTTTGGGCGGTTTGATGAAACCGAACACACCTTCATTGATGCCTTTGCCAAGTCGCGGTTGTTGGTCATGGGTGAAGGTGAGCATGATGATGAGGTAGAAGTGGCGCATGAAGCCTTATTCCGCAGTTGGGACACGCTCAAAGATTGGATTGCCGAGTCGCAAGAAGACCTCATTTTGCTCCGACAGGTGAAAAATGCGGCGCACGAATGGAATCACAAAGGTCATCCCGACTTTTTGCGCTGGAATCATGAACGGTTGCAATTGGTGTATGTCATGCAAGCCCGCCAAAATCCGACCTTAAGCAAAATTGAACACGATTTTATCGAGCCAGAAGCAACGCGCTTGTTGCGTGAAATTGAAATTCCCAAAACGCCACCCGTCAGACGGCTCATCATTGGGCATAGACTGAGCGCTATTGGCGACCCACGACCGGGTGTTGGGGTCATTCATACCTATAAAATGCCATTACCCGCTATGGTGTGGTGTCTTATCCCAGCAGGTGAATTTACGATGGGCAGTGATGATTCTGGACGAAGCGATGAAGAAAAACCTGCCCACACCCTATACTTGCCAGAATTTTACATGAGTCGTTACTTGGTGACATACGCCCAATACGGTGCATTTGAGAATGCGCCCGATTTTGGTGATGAAACATGGTGGGATGGTTCTCCTGATGATGAAAAACGCCATAAATATGACCAACGCTTCAAATATGATAATCACCCGCGCGAGACTGTGACATGGTACAGCGCGATGGCATTTTGTCGGTGGCTGACGCATCATACGCAAGAGGCGACTGTGCCGATGCACGTGTGGGATATGACCACCAAGAGCTATCAGACTTTGCCGTATCAAAAGATGAAAATTACGCTCCCTAGCGAAGCGGAATACGAAAAGATGGCGCGTGGGACAGATGGGCGCATTTATCCATACGGGAATGATTTTGATGCCACCAAAGGCAACACCTCAGCGACAGGCATTGGCATGACCAGTGGTGTTGGCATGTTCCCGCAAGGCGAAGCACCGTATGGGGTGTTAGATGCCATTGGCAATGTATGGACATGGACGCGCTCATTGAAAAAAGACTATAAATATAATCGTAATGATGGAAGAGAAGATGAATCAGGAACAGGTGTTCGTATCATGCGCGGTGGTTCTTGGAACAATCTCACGGACGTCGCTCGCGCCTCGTTCCGCACCAACAACCCTCCCAATTACGGGCGCGACGATTGCGGGTTTTTTGTTGTGTGTCGTCCAAGGGTAATCGCATCAAACACCGAATAAACCCAAAAGGATTTATTCGGATGTAGGGCAAGCTATTACCCCTGTCAAAACACCTTGCTTCCTAACAATATCTATATTTTGGT
>DAOTUO010000264.1:0-1980 GCA_034436595.1 Anaerolineae bacterium
ACACAGTAGTATAGGATACACAGCAAATGGCAGATATATCTGAGCAACTCACCAAGCTACGCCTAGAATTGCGGCGTGGGATTGTGGTTCTGGCAGTCCTTAGCCAGATGAATACCACTCGCTATGGCTATAGCCTGATTCAACGGCTGGCAGAGCAGGGGTTAACCATCGAAGAAGGGACACTCTACCCGTTATTACGGCGGTTGGAGGAGCAAGGTCTACTGGAAAGTGAATGGGAAGTCGCGGAATCTCGTCCGCGCAAATATTACCGAATTAGCGAGGCAGGGCGGGAAGTCTTAGATGTACTCCGCGCAGAATGGTTAGAGACCGTCAAGGTGATGAATAGTATGTTACAAGGAGGCAATCATGACTGAATTGATAGAACGATATGTCCATCAAGTAGGGCGTTATCTGCCTCCCAAAGAACGGGCAGACATTGAAGCGGAATTGCGCTCACTAATTCAGGATATGCTCGATGACCGCTATCCAGAAACACCATCACAGGCGGATGTGGCATCGGTATTGGCAGAATTGGGCGACCCGCGCCGTGTGGCAACCTCGTATCATAAAGAGCAATATCTCATCGGACCCAGTTTATACCCGTGGATGATGATGGTGATGCGCTATGGCTGGTTGGTTGTCCCAATGGTGATGATATTTTTAAGCGTGTTTGGCGTGCTGATTTCATCACAACCGCCTACCGTGTTCAATCTGTTGCTAGAGCCGATTTGGGCTTCATTGCAGGCGACATTTATTTTTTCGGCGGTGGTGGTGCTGATATTTGCGCTCATCCAACATTTTGACCTTGAATTTGATGCTAATACACCCTTCAACGCGCTAGAGTTGCCCCAAATAGATGACCCGCGTGTTGTTGACCGCTTTAAATCGGTTTCTGGCACCGCACTTGGCACATTTTTTGTGCTGGTATTCCTCTATTTCTTGGCTGTGGGTGGGCTAACTTTGCGTTTTAATCTGAGCGACCCAGGTGATGTCATCGCATCGCCTGTCGGTTGGATGATTGTGCTGGTCGTGGCAATCATCATCATGACTGTGATAAATATCATCGCCCTGTGGCGCAATACGTGGACGGGTAGCTTGTTGCTCACCCAAACCATACTCGAAATACTCGGCAATATCGCCATGTATTTTTCTGTATACATGCCTGTCTATCAACGCATCATCGCAGATAACTCTGCGCTCTCCGATGTGCCGTTACCAGAAATTATCGTCATCCTATACGCCGTTATCACATTGGTGAATAGCGGTATCCAAGTGGTGAAATTGTGGAACTACCGCAGTAATAACACCGCCCATCTCACCACTCAATCAATCTAATCTCATTATAGTTGGAGTAAAAAATCATGAAAGCAATTGTCTATACCGAATATGGCGAGCCAGAAGTGCTTCGCATCGCAGAAATTGAAAAACCAACCCCTAAAGATAATGAAGTGCTGGTCAAAGTGTATGCGACCAGTGTGTCAACAGGTGATGTGAATTTGCGGAATTTTGTGTTTGTCCCCAAGGGGTTAAAATTGATGGCACGGCTTATGTTGGGGTTGAACAAACCGAAAAAACACGTAATTGGATTAGAATTTGCGGGTGAAGTTGTCGAAATTGGTAAATCTGTCACCCGATTTAAGGTAGGGGATAAGGTTTTTGGCTTGGATGGCAAGCAGATGGGGTCTTATGCCCAATATAAAACTGTTGTTGAAGATGTGGGAATCACCACAATGCCCGCGAATATGTCGTATGAGGATGTGGTTGGTATCTCCAATGGGGCATTAACCGCCTATACCTTCCTAAAAAAGGGGAATGTTGGACAAGGGCAAAAAGTCCTCGTCAACGGTGCATCGGGTAGTGTTGGCATCGCAGGCGTGCAGATTGCCAAAGGCTTTGGCGCGATTGTGACGGGTGTGTGTAGCACCAAAAATATTGAACTGGTCAAATCATTCGGGGCAGACCATGTGATTGATTACACGA
>DAOTUO010000265.1:0-18538 GCA_034436595.1 Anaerolineae bacterium
ATTAATTGCTGGGTGTGGCTTCTGATGTCACTTCAACAACGGGAGGTTCTGCTTCTGGTGTCATTTCGGTAGTCGCTTCTGGTGTTGGGACAGATGTTGCAGGGACAAGGGTAGGAGCAGGTGTAGGTTGTGGCAATGCAGGCAGATTGATGCCTGTGAGCAACGAGAAGGTATCGAGTGCGGTGGTAAGGTCGAAGAATTGAGCGCGTCCTTGGTCACTATTCAAATCTGCGCCACCACGATTCACTTGCCCGACTGCCGTGTGCAATTTGCCGTCTGCCCCATTGAGCAACACAGCCAAGCCATTGCGTTCTTCGCCATCTGGGGTAAAAAATTTGTACGCCACACTAAAGCCAGTAGCCCCCGTGCGGGTTACTTCTTCGACAGAGACAATTTCGATATTACGGCGCAAGCCAGTCACAAATTCGCGGGCGGTGGCTTCATCGGCAATGGCACCATCGGTTGTATTCACAACAACGGCGGTACCATCTTCTGCGCCCGTGGTGATTGGTCTGCCAATGCCACCATCCAACACACGCCATGCACTTGGGTAGCGGATAAATGTGGTGGTGAGTTGGTTATAATTGCCTGTCCAACCCAATGGTGAGGTGATATATTGCTCTAATACATGAAATTTGGTGGGCATGGTTTCGCTCAACCAAAACATCAGGTCGCGGGCATTGGATGGGGCGACAACACGCACCACATAGACCAAATTGCCATCTGTCCATGCGGTATGTTGGGCAAAATAATCTTGCCCTTGCCTTGATAGCACAAAATCTATCACCACACGGTTATCTACATAACGGCGCTCACCTGCCTCGCGCCAGCTATCATACCGATTCCAACTCCCCGCCAATGTGCCAGAGGTATATAACCCACTGACTTCTTCGGGGCTGGTCACAGGTGTTGCGGGGCGCTCAATATACACTTCAATCACGCTAGAAGTGGTGGTGCTATTCAAACTCACTTGAGCCTGACGCGAATTATTGACATTGTTCGACACACTCCATCCAGTTGGGATATTCAGATAAAACAACCCAGATGGATGCAGATAATCTTCCTCAAATGCAATAGAGGCAAAATCGCTAATTGGTGCTGGAAATGTCGGTGGAACAGCCGTATTGGTGGGAACGGGGGTGAGGGCGGCGGCTAATTGCTGGCTTTGAGTAACATTTTGGGCGATGGATGGCAAAATCACCGATGCCACCATCAAAAATGCCATAAACACGGCAAAATAATAGTAAAGGCGTTGGGTCATCTTTTTGGACATACTGTTCAAAACTCCGATGGATTCGCTGGTCAAAAATCGCATGTTATCATACCCCAAAATATCATGCTTGTTAAGGTGGATAGCTATTTTTATCAGCAATGGTTATTATCAGCACATTAAATACACGTTATGAACTATCGTGAACCTTTACAAGCTATAAAAATTGATATATACTCGTAAAAGTTCATAAAGATACACAGAGAGGTTGTTATGCTGATGAAACACCCCCATATAGAACTCGACTATGCCTTCACCATACGGCAAGCTGATATAAGCGACATTGATATTTTTTATCAACTGGTCAAAGTGCGTGATGCAGAATCATTCAGTCAGACGACCATCACCAAAGAGCAATTGCTCCTAGATTGGCAAACCCCAGGTTATGACATCGCACGGAATATCCGCTTAGTATTTGCGCCAAATGGGGATTTGATTGGATTTTCACAATTTTTTGATGAGAGCGCCCCCATGCGACCCTATATTTGGACGTATGTCCACCCCGATTGGCGACGGTTGGGTGTGGGGACGGCTTTAATCGAATGGGCAGAATCGCGCACCAAAGAAAATTTTGCCACCATTCCCGCCGATGCCCGCGTGGTTATGAACACTAAAGTATACGATACCAACGACAGCGCCAAAGAATTACTGGAAATTAACGGATTCACCAGCAACCGCACCAGTGTTAATTTCCTCATTGAGATGGATAAAACCCCGCCACAACCCAATTTTCCCGATGGCATCACCATCATCACCTATAACGACTTCAATAATCTGCGCGAGGTGCATCGGGTATTAACCGAAGCCTTCCGTGACCATCGTGGACACATTGATGAAGATTTTGATGTCGCCTTTGCCAGATTTGAGCATTACATCGCAAACGACCCCAATATTGATTTTAGCCTGTGGTTTTTGGCGATGGGCGGCGATAAATTAATCGGCATTTCGTTATGCGCCCCCATCGCTTGGGATGACCCACATAAAGGTTGGGTGGATGAATTGGGCGTATTGCGCGAGTATCGTGGGCAAGGGATTGCCAAAGGACTTTTGCATCATTCATTTGGCGAGCTATATAGACGTGGCATCACCAAAGTCGGCTTAAATGCCGATGGAAGCAACCTCACGGGCGCAGTTCATCTGTATCACAATGTAGGGATGCACATTTTTCGTAAATGGCACAACTACGAAAAAGAATTGCGTGCGGGTAAAGAATACACGAAACAGGATTAATTTTGTGCGGGCGTAACAGCTCATACCCGTCATATCATATCATTACGCATTTATTTCTTGGAGAAAAAATCATCATGACCAGCCCAACCTATGACCTAGAAACACTCACAAAGCAGTTTGAACAAGAAGTTATCATCCGCCCCGCCGTGATGGACGACGCGCAAAAAGCCTCTGACCTGTTTAATGCCAGTAATCATCATTTTGGTGACGATGGCAACGAGAGTGCCGAGCTAATTCGCTCCGAATGGGGCGAAGTGGATTATGATTTGGGCGCATCATCCCTCGCATTTTTCACCAAAGACGAGCAACAGATGGTCGCTTTTCAGGAAGTGATAGATTATTCCACTGTGCCTGTGCGTCCCAGATTTTTGGGGCATGTGCATCCCGATTATTTGGGGCGTGGCATTGGGACTTATCTGCTCAACTGGGCAGAAACATTAGCACAGCGCGTCTTTGACCGTGTGCCAAATGATGCGCGTGTGGTATTCACACTCGGACGCGATAGCAGAAATCCCTATAACCACGATTTATTTGTGGCACATGACTACTTGCCAACCGGTCAGGCATGGCAAAAAATGTTGATTGAACTCACAGACGACACCCCACAAGACCCACCCGCCCTAGAAGGACTCCGTTGGGTGACGATGACAGAAATTAACGACACCCGCAAGGCATACGCCGCGCATCGGGATGCGTTCCACGACCATCGCGGATTCATCGCAGAAGATTTTGAAGTAATGTATAAACGGTGGAGTGGGTATATGTTGGATGAAAAAACCTACGACCCAAGCCTGTGGTTTATGCTCATGGACGGCGACACCATCGCAGGATATTCCTATAATCTCCTCGAAAACGACACCCACCCCGATGAAGGCTATGTTGGGCAATTGGGGGTATTGCCAGCGTATCGTCAACGTGGTGTGGGGAATGCCGTATTGCTCAAAGCGTTTCATGAATTGTGGAAACGTGGCAAGCGCAAGGTGAGCCTGTATGTGGACGGCAGTAGCCTCACAGGGGCAAATCGGTTGTATACAGGTGCAGGGATGCAGGTCAAAGAATCATATGCAAGCTACGAAAAAGAAATGCGGGCAGGGGTAGAATATTCTAAGCAGGATTAGACGGCAAAAAAGCGTCTCCGTGGGGTTTGCCATGGCAAACCCCACCATATTTACTAATCTAATTTTGAAAAATATGCCTCATCCCCCCTCACTCGCCCGATACAATGCCTCGCGCAATTTTTTTGCTTGTTCATCGGGTGGCAAATCCTCATAGAGAGGCATCACCACCGCCTTTAGTGGCGACATCAACAACATCTCTAGCGCCTCTAATGCGTAGGCACGCCGTTCTTTCATGGGCAACAAAATATGCTGTTCAATCTCCAAAATGAGGACTGGGGGATGAATAATATGCACCAAGAGGCGCAAAATTCGTTGTTTGGTATCGTATAATTTATCGGCTTCACCCGTTTCCAAATACATTAAAGCCGTCTCTGCTTCTGCGAAGATAGTCAGATGAACCGTAGTGGCATCTAGCACTTCTATCGGCAAAAATGATTCTTCTGTCGACACAATAATGGGCATGAGAATCGTGTCTGTGGTTGTCACCCGTTGAAATATGAGGGTTTGCACCAGCATGGTCACATACGGCTTGCGGATGTGCAACACAATGATTATCCACAAGGCACAAATGACTATCATCAGCAAAACCAATTCCACCGTCCCAAAGCCAATTGTGTTGGTGAGGAACAATAAAAATATCCCCACCGAAAAACCCGCCACCGCTTCGATATTACTCTCGGCACGGACTTGCACAGGCACGCGCTGGTCGGTGGGCAGAGGTTGATATAAAATGAGGATGGTGGATTGATTGAGCGTATAACGCAACCCCCTATCTACCCATTTCATGAGGATAACTGCCCCTGCGATGAGCATCACATCGCCAATTCCCGCGCCAATAAGGACACCTATCCCGCCCAAAATCAGCAAACTCGGAAACACCAATAGCCCTATCATCACACCATATCGCTTTAATAAGCGCCCTGTGAAGATAGTACGGCTCGCCAGTTGCAAAATACCCGCCACCGAAAAAAACAATCCCAAGAAAGTGGCGAGTGATGCCTCATCGGGATATAACCGCGAGGCTTGGTCATAAAACGCCACGTCTATAATATACAATGTCGAGACGGTCAGACCCACCAACACAAAAATGAGGAATACATACTGGCGATGCGACCTATCTGGGCGCGCGCGTGGGTCTGAAGGGCTATCTGCCACCAACATAACGGCGGGCAGAGGCAACTTATCGGCATAACGATATGTGATTATCCGCATCATCACCAACGACAAACTCGTCCCCATGAGGGCAATAAACAACAAATTCACTGTGCCGATAATGGGGACGATAAACGGAATCATAAACCCACTGAGGATAATCGCTACCACTTCCCCCGCCCCAACCACTCCATAGAGGCGCTTGGCTTGACGCACATCGAATAATTTTCCCGTTAATCCCCAAAATTCAAGGCTGTTCATCACCCAAATCAGTTCAAAACTGGCGGCGAGGAGCAATGCGGGCAATGGGACATCTATAGTGCGATGTGCCAGTGTGAGGAGGAGTATCAATGAAAATGAATAACATAAATTGAACGTGAGCAACCGCCGAAAGCGTAATTTTTTGCTCAGTCGGTGATAAATAATCCCCGTGAAAAAAGTCATGCTGGTGGAAACGATATACATCAGGGGCAAATCGGCGGCGGTATAACGCATGAGGAATAAGGCGCTAATGGACGCGCCCATAAACCCGATGGTAATGCCATTGCAAAACGAATGGAGCAGTAAATATGACACCATGCGCCCTTCACCTTGCTGAATATGCAGGGCGTGTTTGATTGGTTGGTAAATGCGATTATTGAGGCGCATTTTGGAGTATCAGCAGGGCAAGGATGAGGATAAAAAAGCCAAAGGCGATGCCCATAGCCACATAGCGATTGGTGTTTCTGCGGACAATCATCGAAGCGAGTTCCTCATCATTTTCTGGCTCACTGAGAGAACGCACTCCGCTAATCTGACCAGAAACAAGTTTATTGAGTTGGTCAATGAGGTGCATCATATCGCGGTCAAATTCTGCCCCATCGCGCACAATAGCGGCATTCTTGAGCGCCAATAGGCGGAATGTGGTACCCAGTTGTGCTTCTGATGGGGCTTTTGCGCCGTCTATCAATATGGGGATGATGGGCAATCCCTTGCGGGTGAACACAAAACCCAATTCTTGGGCGATAAGGTCTTTGGGGTTGGTGAGGAGCGAATGACCTTGTGAATCGGTGAACCACTGTCTTCCGATGATGACCAACACCACCTCACACCGATTAATTGCCCATTGCACCTCACCAAATGGATTGGGAGAGGCTTGTTTTAGCAAATCACGGGTATAAAAGACATCTTTAACGACACTATTTGCCCCAAATTCATGTGCCAATACCTCATAAATGCGTTTGACTAAAAGGGGTTTATCTTCTTGACGGTAGGATAAATAAATATTGAGCATGATAATTGCCTTTGTTCACAAGATGTATCAAAAGGGGATGATAAAATTACCATCCCCTACGATTGTATCCCATAAAATTAATTCGGCAATGTGAGGAAACGCAATGGCACCCACCCAAAGGTGCTGTCTGTATTCACAGCAAACCACACTTCATCGGTATCATAAAACCACAATAGCGAGCGTCCGCTATGCCGTCCCAAACGGAGCGAGACACTTGTCCCCGCTTCTAATAACCCAACAGGACTCTGCCAATTGCCCGCCTCTGAATAAATAGCGGTATCTTGTGCAACCACCACTTGCATCCCCACGCGCCACCCCAATGGAGTCATATTGCGCCGAATCGCCGCCTCTATCAACGGAGCGCGGGCGGTGAGGGTTGCAGAATTTAGCCACTCCGATATGACCTCTGGGGTGCTATCCACAGCCGATTCTGTGGCGGTGAGTGTGAGGGTCGGTTGTGGTGTTTTGGTGGGTTCGGTTTCAAAAACCACAGGCGGAATCATGCGGGTTTCGGCGGTAAAAGTCACCATAGCCGAGTCGGTTGTGGCAGTCTCTGTGACAGATTGTGCCACAACAACCGATGGTTGCCCAAATTGTGGCACTTGGCTCAATAACATAACCAATGTGAGAATCACCGCCAAAATCAGGACAAATGCCATGCTCAAAAATGTCAATTGCTGGGTATCTATACGTGGAGTTGGCATAGATTCATGTGACATAAGGGCGGGTGCTGGAGCGACCAGCACATCATTAGGGAAATAGGCGGGTCGGTTAAGATGTGCGATGAGTTTTTCGACACTATTTCGCATTTCGGGCGTATTAATCTGTGCATGAATGGCAGGTGCAACAGGTTTATTCCCCGCAAAAGTGAGTTTTTTGCCCCGAATACGGCTTAATTGGTCTATCAGACGCGCCATATCGCGTTGAAAATCGGGGTCGTGACGAATCACCACCGCGTTACGATAGGCGAGTGGGCGTAATTTGAGGGGTAGCTCATCTACAGTGGGCATGATTGCCCCATTGACCAAAACGGGGATGACCAACACATCATCACGGCTAAGTGCCGCCTCAATTTCCATCCGTACAAAGTCATCTGGCATATCTATGCGTCGTCGCCCTTGCGAATCGCGGTTATTCAACCATTCCGCGCCGATAATAGCGAGTACGGCATCACACTTGTCGAGCGCGTTTCGCAACACCATGCGAAAATCCATACCGGGCGGAATATCGTCTACATCCTTAAAGACATTTTTCTCCCCAAAGGCAAAGACGAGCCAATCATGCACCCTCCCCGTGATGATATGGCTATCCACCCGCCGATAGGAGATGAAAATGCGTGGCATGATACCCCCCTATCTACTACGGAGCGTTTGTTGTTGCACTTCGCTCATCGCATCTATCGTATCTTGTAGGTTTAGCACCTCGCCCTGAATTTCGTCACGGAGGCGTTGCGATTTGCCACTGTCTACCTCTTTTGTCCCCAAATTTGCCATTTGTGCATACACAGTGGCAAGGGTAGCGAGGGTAGTTTCGAGCTGAATTTCGGCGCGTTTCATGCCATTGGCAACCGATTCTAGGTTAACCAGTTGTTGCTCTAGCTGATACGCCAGCCGTTCCAAATCGCGTCTCACATCGGAATCTTGTTCGCGTTCCATACGGATGCGCGTATTATCGAGTTGGTCGCCCACACGCTTGCGGTCACGTTCTGCCAATTCGTTGCTCTGAAAGGCATCTATCTTGAGCGCGAGGTCATACATCCCGCTAATTTGGTTGTCTATGGCATCAATCGTCTGCAATAATTCCACGCGGAGCGCCCCTTTTGCGTGTTTAGAAAGTTCACGCATGTTATGGCGATACTCCATCGCACTTTGCAGATGTTGACGCGACAGAGTGCTTTTGATTTGCGACAGGTTATATTGACGCTCAAATTCTTTGGCAATCGCTTCTTGGGCGGCTTGCGGGTCGGTGAGATTTGACAAAACAAATAACCCCGCCGTGATACCGCCGCCAATCAGCCAAAACCACCATTGCCAAAATTCGACTGGGGTCGGTTGTAAAACGACCAATAATAGGGTCACAATAGCAGTGAGGGCAATTTGCCAGCTAAACACCGCCCGTTGTAATACCGCTCCAAATGCACGTTGACGAACTTGTTCTTTTTCTGACATAACATATAAACCTTTTTATAATGATTGCTACCCTCTATTTTACAGCATTTTGGGGTAGAAAAAATAATATCTTCATAACAATCATGTTATGTGGGATAGTAGGATTGTCCCATTAGCTCACAAGTGACCCTATATCACGCTTCTCATATTATAAAAGTGGAGTATAATTAGTGGCATAATACCGATTAGCTAATAAGGATTTCAACAGTGTTAAAATACATTTTGCTCGGTGGTCTAAACTATATTCCACTCACAGGGTATCAGATAAAACAATTTATGGGAAATTCTACCACCCACTTTTGGTATGCCCAGACCAGCCAAATTTACCGCACGCTCGACCAACTCGAAAAAGAGGCATTGGTCGCATCAGAAATTCAAGAACAGCACGACAAACCAGACCGCCGTCTGTATCATATTACGCAAAAGGGGCGGGATGAGTTGCGGTCTTGGCTAGAAACACCCCTCACCGAGATTGAACCTAGCAAAGACACCCTCTTGCTCAAATTATTCTTCTCTGCCCAATTGGATAAAGAGACCATCCTCACCCAATTGCGACTCCAGCGTGCCTTGCATAAAAAACAATTGCAGGTGTTGGCAGAAGAGACCAAAGCCATGATAGACAGCCAAGCGCAGGAAAATCCCGCCATCAAACGCGATGCAATGATGTGGGATATCACCCGCCGTCTGGGAGAATTGGGCGAAGAAACTTATCTGCGCTGGCTCGATGAGACCATCCAACGTATCGAATCTGAATTTTAATCATTATCAAGGAGACCACTATGCCCATCGAAACTCTATTCAAAAATCCACCCGCCCCAAAATATAAGGGAGTGAGTACCACATCGCAGTATCTGACCATGCGCGATGGTATCAAAATTGCCATAGATGTATTATTGCCCAAAGACCTACCTATGGGGGAAAAATTGCCTACTGTGATGGTCATGGCACGCTATTGGCGCAGTATGCAACTGATTATGCCTTCCCCGCCCAACAAAGCACCGATTGGTCCCAGAGAAAATGTCCCCGATTGGTTATTAGCCCGCGGATTCGCGGTGGTCATTGGCGATATTCGTGGCGCAGGTGCATCGCATGGGGTGAATCGGCATCCATTCGCGCCCGAAGAAATTGCCGATTTTGGCGAAATTGCCACATGGATAACCACGCAAACATGGTCAAATGGCAACATTGGCGCGTATGGCATTTCGTATGAAGGGGCAACCGCGTTATATTTGGCATCCACAGGTGTGAAGGGGGTAAAAGGGGTTGTGCCGCAGGAAATCGAATTTGATACGTATACCGATGTTGGGCTACCCGGTGGTATTTTGAACGCGAGTTTCATCCGCACATGGAACGATAGCAATAATCGGCTCGATAATCACAAAACATCGAGTTTGTTTCCCACCATCGCCCGTTTTTTCATCAAAGGGGTGCGCCCTGTGGATGATGATAAAAAATCGCGGGTCATGCTCAAAAAATCGTTGCAAGATCATCAAAAAAATACCGATGTGTATGATGCAATAACCAAAATCACCTATAAGGATGATGTGTTTGGCGCTACAGGCACGACTATGCCCGATTTTAGTGTGTTTCGGTGCACTGAGGCAATTCAGGCGCGGGGTAGCGCGATTTTTTCGTGGGGGAGTTGGATGGATGGTGCAGCGGCAGAAGCGGCGCTCCGCAATTTCAATACATTTAGCAATCCGCAAATCACCGTTATCGGCGCGTGGAAACACGAGATGAGCGCCGATGGTAGCCCGTATAATCCGCCAAAAGGCAAACCGAATCCCAGTCAGAATCAACAATGGGAGGCAATCGGGCAATTTTTTGACCAAACACTGATAAATGACACCCCACCACACGGTAAAACGCTGTATTACTACACACTTGGCGCAAATACATGGTCAAAAACCGATGTGTTCCCCCTACCGAATACGACCATGCAGAATTGGTATTTTGGCATAGAAAATAGCCTGTCTATCCAAAAACCGACAGAAAATACTGCCACAGACCGCTACACGGTCAATTTTGATGCGACCACAGGCAAAACCAACCGTTGGATGACACAAATGGCGCGTCCTGTAGTGTATGCCAATCGTGCCGATGAAGATAAAAAATTGCTGGCATACACCTCTGCGCCACTCACACACGATATGACCATCACGGGGTATCCTGTGGTGACGCTGTATATCGCCTCATCAGAAGCCGATAGTGCTTTTTTTGTGTATTTGGAAGATGTGGATGAGGCGGGTGTTGTGCGTTATATCACAGAGGGGCAATTGCGCGGGATGCACCGCAAAATTAGCGATACGCCCCTGCCGTATGTGACAGGGATGCCCAATCATAGTTTTCTGCGGGCGGATGCGTCTCCCTTGCCCATTGGCGAGACAGTCGAAATCATCATCGGCTTGCAACCGACATCGGTACTCATCAAAAAAGGGCATCGGGTACGGGTGGCGCTGGCTGGTGCGGATAAAGACACCTTCGTCCAAATCCCCGCCACAGGCACACCCACATGGACACTTTCACGGGATGTGGCGCAGTCATCACATATCACCCTGCCCGTGATAAAGTAATTTTCATCCCCAACAAAAAAGAGCGACTAAATAACTTAATCGCTCTTTTTTATATCTGTCAATCAATATACAAGAAACTTATTCGCCACCGTTGGCTTTACCGAGTCGTTTGCGACGTTCTTCGAGTTGCATATCAATTTCGCTACCACGCACCGCTTCGTCAATTTGCTCAGAGAGATTTTGTGTAGCCATCTCCAGACGAGCATCTTCGCGGTCTAGGTTGTTGCGAATCTTGTCTGCCATCCCACGAATTTGGTCATCACCAATGTTTGCCAAGCCGTCAAGCCCTTTGATGGTCTTGGTGGCGATTTTTTTGGCTTCTGCGAGTTCCAACAAGGCGCTGAGTTGTTCGCGTTCTTGTTTAATGGCGTTCATCTTGCCTTCGAGTTGGCGACGCATGGTCAGAAGCAATTGATATTGTTTTTCTTGCTCTTGCCATTGCTCATAATATTCTTGCGCCAATTGTTGCTTCATATTGTGTTCAGATTGGGCGGCACCAGCAAGGTCATCTTTGCCCTTGAGGAGAAGTGCATCAATATCACGGTCTAATTTTTCTGCGGCAGAAGCGAGTTCTTCATATTTGCGCTTCATCGTCTTGACATTACCACCGATAGTTGCGGCAGAATCTTCTAACGCCTCAAGATTTTTCTCTGCCTGACGGATATATTCATCCATCACTTTGGGAGAATTGGCTTCGAGGGCACTATCTACAATAGAGTGAAGATTGGCAGTAATTAGTGTTCTCACTTTTTCTAAAAATGATGCCATAAAAAAGTTGTCCTTTCGGTTAAAATAGACACGACAAATCTATTATAGCATCATTATGCCGATACAGGCGCAGGATGTGGCGGAAATGTAATGGTAAAACACGATCCATTACCTTCTTCACTGGTCAAATCGAGTTGGGCATTATGCAAGCGCACTAGCCCACGCACAATGGCAAGCCCACTACCCGCCCCTTGGTCTTCAAATTGTTCACGATTAACCTGATAAAACGATTTCCAGATATTTTCGACCTCTTGGGCAGGAATCCCACGCCCTCTATCAATGACTTGCACCTGCGCCCCATGGTTGACCACTGCTACTTTGACCGTAATTGGCTCACCATTGGGCGAAAATTTGAACGCATTGTCCAGCAATTCGCTAATCATGGTCATGACATATTCACGGTCACCAAAAACAGTTGGGACGGTTTTTGGCAAAATGAGTTCTATGAGATTGGGATAACGGGGATTATCGCGGTATTTATTGCACGCCGATTCGAGCAGGGTCTGAAAATTCGTGATGGGGTGGCTACGCCATTCATAATTTTTGGCGGCATCTTTTGTTTCAAGTTCTACCAACAAGATAAAATTCTCAATTAGATGACGCAAACGGTCTGCACCCATGTTGATTTCGCGCAAGAACAGCAACAATTCGCTATCGCTCATCTTATCAACATTGTTATCTTTGAGCATATCGGCATAGGCGACAACAAGGGTTAATGGGGTACGAAATTCATGATTGAGAATGGTAAGGATATTCCGCTTAATATCGTGGATTTCGACCTCACTGGCTTGGTTCAATGCCTGATGTCGGCTCAACCGCGATTCAACCGCCACCAATAGGTCATCGGCATCGAAGGGTTTGATGAGATAATCATCCACGCCCAACAATTTGCCCTGTTGCACATCGCCCTTTGCGCCTTTCGCCGTGAGAAAAATAAATGGAATTTTAACCCACGCTTCGTTTTTACGCACTTCCTTAAGGAGTTCAATCCCATCCATATAAGGCATCATAATATCGGAGAGGATTAAATCGGGTAATCCGCCTTTTTGACTTTTTAGGACATCGAGTGCTTGTTGTCCATTGGAGGCAGTCACAACATGATACTCATCCAATTCGAGAATATCTCGAATCCCTAATAAGAGATTATGCTCATCTTCAACAACCAGTAACTTTGCTTTGGACATATATCACTGTCTCACTCAATTGGCTATTTTATAACAAAAGTGTTATGTTGTACCTGTTATTATATGATAGTTTATGGAACTAGCAACCAGTTTTCACGAAAAATTCACTTTTTCATGAATTTCGATTAAATCAGTAAGCATCCCATACCCGGTTTGTAAGCCACCCGCTCCCGCTCCAATGAGGGTAATATCACCCAAGACATCGGTGGTATAGGTAATGGCATTGGTCGCGCCAGATATATTCGCCAACGGGTGGCTAATCGGCAGGCGTTGTGGGGCAACTTTTACCTCACTGGGGCTAATTTCAGCGATGAGCTTCCAGCGTTCCCCCGCAGATTGAGCATCGGCTATCATTTGTGGGGTAATTTCGGTGATGCCTTTCACAGACATTTCGGCTAATTTCAGCTTCATGCCAAACAACACTGCCGCCAAAATTGCCAATTTTCCTGCGGTATCCCATCCCAAAACATCACCATCGGGGTTTGTCTCGGCATAACCAAGCCGTTGCGCCTCTGCCAATGCCTCTGCATAAGGCATACCAGATTCCATTTGTGACAAAATATAATTTGTCGTGCCATTCAAAATACCCTTAAGCGCGGTGATTTTGCTCCCACGGAGGGCATTCATCGCCAACCGAATGGAAGGTGTTCCCGCCATGACTGTGCCTTCAAAACGCACCAGACAATGATGGGCATTGGCTTTTGCCATGAGTTCCGCATACCCCACAGCCACCGGTCCTTTGTTGGCGAGTACGATATGCTTTCTGGATTCCAGCGCCGCCAAACAAATATCGAGCGCCGGTTGCCCTGTGGTGAGGTTAGAGGGACTGGCTTCTACGATGACATTGGCTGTGCTTTGGGTGGCAATTTTGAGGGCAGTCCAGCCATATTCGAGTGTTTCTGTTTTGGGATAGTGTGCCAGTGTGTCATAATCGCGCATGGATGCAATCATTTCGGGGATTTTTAGCCCCTGTGGGTCATATAAAGACCCGCGAGAATTGGTAATCACCGCCACCAAACGGGGCAAAAGTCCATAATGTGCTTGTAAATCGCTGGCTTTATCGTGTAACAGTTGTGCAAATCCCTGCCCCACATTGCCAAACCCAATAAGTGCTATATCCATAAAAAAATCCTTTTTCAATTAGGTGGGACATGACCGATTCATGTCCCATGCCACTATTATTATTAACCGCGTTGTGGGGGTTCAATGCCCAATTCACGTAGTTTGCCATCAATGATATTGGCAAAATATTCATAAGACTGTGCGCCACTAACGAATTGCCCATTAATCAAAAAGGCGGGTGTCCCGCGTGCGCCAATTAATTGAGCATCGGTGGCATCGCCAATCACATCACTGAGGTGTGTTTGGTTATCGTAGCAACTGCTAAAGGTATCAATATCCAATTCGAGTTCGGTAGAAATTTGTATCAGATATGCACGGAGCGAATCGGCACCGGTGGTAGCGGCGCGTAAATCGTCTTGTTTGTTAAAAAGTGCATTATGATATTCCCAAAACTTCCCTTGGTCATTGGCACATTCTGCCGCCATCGCCGTCAATTGTGCCGCATCCCCGCCCACACTAGGAAAATCACGATATACATATTTAATGAGTCCGTCATACGTTTCGAGAAGTGGTGTGAGGGTCTGCTGAAAGTGCCGTCCACAAAAACTACAATAAAAATCGCTAAATTCGACCACCACAATCGGCGCATCTGCCACACCCATGAAGGGGTCATCATCGGCGCGGAAATTTTGCGTTTTATTGGCATCATTAATCGCTTGTTGAACAAGTGCGCTCAATTCTTCTGCCGACACACTTTCTCCATTACTGCTATTGGCGGCGATAACAGCTTCTAGGGCAGTAAGACGCGCATCCATCGCACTAGAGACCGTTTCTTCTACGATAACGCGAATTTGTTGGGTATTCGTCCCAAATCCCGCGATAACGAGTCCCATAAAAATCCCCGCCGCCAAAAAGACAACGGCAATGAGCGCGGTGGTCAATACATCACCAGACATACGAAACACTTCTGATTCTTGGGGTGATTTGTGAGTATCATCGGCTTTATTGAGCGCCGCGATATAGGGTGTTTCATCTAATTGGGTAGGTATTTCTTTTTCAGACACAGATTATTTCCTTTCCTCTGTCAATTTATCAAATTATTGTAGCACAACCCTTGAGATTTAGACGCGGTGTGATATAATTATTTTTACATTGTCATTGGGGAGTCGCCAAGCGGTAAGGCGGCGGACTTTGAATCCGCCATTCGTTGGTTCGAATCCAGCCTCCCCAGAAAATGATAAAAAACGGCGACTAAATTAGTCGCCGTTTTTTATTTGTAGGGGATTTCTAAAAATCACGGCAAATATACCATATACTCGTTTATAAATGATGAAATAGTGGCTAACTATCTTATCCCCCACCCCGCCAGATACACCGTGAAGGCGCGTTGATATGCCACAGACACATCGCCTTCACGCTGAAAACGCCCACTCAGATACAATTCCAAAAAGCCATGCAACAATGCCCATGCCCCCCGTAGCGCAATGAGCGATTCCTCCGCCCCAATCGCTTGGCTAAACACCGACTGCAACGGCAACGCCAATGCTTCTAAATAGTTGGGGTCTGGTGAGGCATTTTCTTGTGTGCTAAATGCCAGATGATAGGCGGTTGGATGAGCAATGGCATATTCCCAATACGCCTGCGCCATCCCCATACACTGGTCATAAGGCGTGGCGGATGGTGTAATCACATCGTCCATTGCACCTGTTATTTCGCCCATCGTGAGTGTATTCACCGCTTTGAGCAACGCGCTTTTATCGTCAAAATGTTTGTATAGGGAAGGCGCTTTAATCCCCAACGCCCCCGCCAATTTTGCCATCGTCATGCCTTCATAGCCCTGTGCCTCAAATAAATCGCGGGCAGTATGCACAATTTGGTCGTGGGTGACTTGTGTCGGATGTGGCATGGGTTTATAACCTTTGCAGATGACTGTCCTTAAAGAATATCGGATATTTTAGCCCATAGCCCATCAAGCGGTCAAAGCCAATATGACCTAGCCAGATGAAGGCAAATCCCAGTAGGGGTTCAATGGTGAAAATAGATGCCAGCAAAATTAATGCCAGTGGCACAAATTCGGTGTGTCCGATATTGTAAATCAGGCTACCAAATTGCGGGTTGCGTAAATATCCCAGCATAAAAATATCGAATGAGAAAAACAATAAGGCAAATATCCAACCATTCGCCCCCAAACGCGCATATAAAATACAGGCGGCAATAAATATCGCGCCACCTTCGGCACGAAGCATAATTTTGGGCAACGATAGGGTCATTTTTTCTGATGATGGGGTCTCTTGTGACATAATAAACTCTTCCGATGGTTAACTATATTAGCTATCATGGCTAACTATATTATCCATCGGGAGATTTGTCAAGCAATTCGTGGTGATACAGTCACACGCTCAGGGCGCATACCATGTGGCATTGATATATACCGTGCAGAGTGCCGATGTTATCTCGTTTGAACCGACATACGTCACTGTGCTATCTTGCACCAAAATCAGCTCTAGCGTATTGAGCGATTGCGTCATCACGGTGAGCGTAATCGTCTCATCCAATGTGAATTGACGATTTTCCGCATCCCGATAGGGACCCGCGGGGGTGGTGGTATCAATGACATACGTGTCATCATCGCCTTGTGGAATGAACACCTCTAAAGGAAATAATTCCCGCGCACGGATGCCCCCGCCCACAAATTCGAGCTGAACAGCGCGTGTTTCGCCTTCCACACTATCACAGACGGTAGTTTCTTCATCCGTCTCAACTTTAGTGGTGGTCAAGTTATAGATGCCACTCAGCGCAGGCGCATCACCAACGAGTGCCTCAATAGCGGGTGGAATTTCTTCTGCGGGCAATGTAGGGACGATAATCTCATTCCCAAAAAATTCACGGGCTAGTGGTAATACCGACATGGCTTGAAAATTATAAGGGACAGGGTAATTTGGTGCGGCGCTGGGGGCACGACCCGTCTCATCCATCGGCACAGTGGCAAATGTCCCTTCTGGGACGGGTTGCGTGACCCCATGCGCGGTGATATACCCCATGCCTTCCACCACCGACATCTTCAGTTCACCCTCGCCAAAGCGCAAATATGCGCTAGACCCCAAGCTAATCTCCACGCCATTGGCGGTGAATGTCACCCCACGCGCTCCATCGGGTGTTTGGATGAGCAAGCCACTATCTGGCGCTTCGGCACATGGTTTATCGCCAATGCCCGTGGTGAAATAAAACGATTGCATGGGGGTGGGTGGCGCTGGGGCATCATTTTCTACCACAGGCAAATCAATCACCATGCTCCTATCACGCAAAATAGCCGCAGAGACCCATGCCCCACCAAAACCGTGCCGAATCCGCGCCCAAGCCCCGCTATCATCACGCCCATACGCCACAACCAACGTGTTGGGGTCAATCACCCCTAGCACATTTTGGGCATCATCGGCATTTGGCGCAGAGCGTATGCGTCCGCGTGTGACAATAGCCGTCTCTAATAATTCCCCGGTATCGGTGGCATTTTCCAGCGAGACATCGCCAAAAATCAGAAATGTGACATTTTGACCGGGTAATGTATCGGGCAGATTGGCTTGCATCTGCATCAACGCCACGCCCCATGTGCCGTTATCGGTATCCATTGGGGATAGGGTCAGTGTAGATAAATCATCCAACGACACGACATCACCCACATTATCAAATCGAAATTCATCTGCATTATCGTCAGGTTGGGCTTCACCCAAAAAATTGCCATAGCACAGGGTATTGCGACCATTATCAAGACAATATTCCTCTACCGAATCCAACGCGGCGGCGACAATATCGGGGCAGGCTCCACTTTGTGCCAAGAGTTGTGCAGGCGCAATGATAAACACCATGCACGCCATAATCACTTTGGTGATACGACTATTTCTCATATAAATTATCCTCTTTGTGATTGTTACAATTTGAAATAGTGTAGCATGGAAACACTTTTTTTAGAGATTAGTCAAAAGTCAGCGTAGGGATATAATAGGGCAGAGTTGTAGCATCGTTTCACGGCTTGGCGTGCAAACAAAATTCGCGTTATGATTATAATTAACCACCTCATAATGGAGAATTTATCATGAACATCCCAGACAACGCAATTACCGCCACCATTCATACTACTGATAAAAATCAGCCCGTTTATACGATTCCATCCTTACAAGACCATCCCAAGACCGATTTTCCCACTGGCACAACATTTGTCGTCTTGGCGCGGGATATTTCTAGCGAATGGCTAGAAGGCGTAGTTATATCCGACAAAAAAATTGTTCATGGGTGGATTCCCCGTAGCGTCGCCCGTAACCTCATGGTACATGGTGACATGATACACCCGCGTAAATTACCCCTATCCGATTATGCCTATAACACACCAGAAGATGTGTATCGTGCCTCGCGCCTACAAAAACATTCGCGGGGCGTGGCAGGCATACGGGTCTATGGGCAATTTTTGCTGGTCTTTACGCTGATATGCACCGTTATCGGTGGGGTGGCAGGGATGTTATTCATCCAAGAGGCGAGCGATTTGGGGTCAAAATTAGTGACTGGTGCGGAATTGGGTGCGGTCATTGGATTTGGTATCGGCTGGATTCTTGCGTTCATCCCAATGGCACGCGATACAAAATTTCAGGTTGCCGATGTCTATTATAAATTGCTAGTGACCATCTACAGGAAAAAAAGACGCGATGTTACCGTTACACCGCTCATATCACAAGCCGATTTAGATAAAGC
>DAOTUO010000266.1:0-1576 GCA_034436595.1 Anaerolineae bacterium
AGGGAAGCGCATGGTATCCGTGTGTCATTTGTGCCAGTGGGCGGTTTAACGCGCCCATCATGCCTTATATAGATGGGATGGAATCTTTCACAGGGCGCATTATCCATGCCCACAAATATCTGGGACATGCGCCATTCATCGGCAAACGGGTGATGGTGGTGGGTAATGGACCCAGTGGCGTGGATATTGCCAGCGAATTGGGTCGCAAGCGCGGATGTGAGGCGGTTTATCTCTCACAACGGGCAGGGGTGATATTGCGTCCGCGTTATCCGTATGGGTTGCCCAAGCACGCATGGACGATACTTGCAGAAAAATTGCCCACACGGTTTGGGGCGCGGTTGATAAAGCACATCGAATCGCTAAAATTTGGAAATCTGGATAAAATCGGCATCCGCACACCACCGACTGGTGGTGAAAGTTCCGCCGCGGGTGGCACACGCGGACATGAACTCATCACCGCCGTCAAACGCGGATGGGTGACATGCGTGCCAGCACCACTACGTTTTGAGAGCGATAGTGTGATTTTAGCGGACAATAAGCGTGTGGCGGTGGATGTAGTCATCATGGGAACAGGGTATAACGCCGTATTGCACGACTATCTCAAACTGGATGCCCCGCGTGATAAAGCCGATTGGCTACTGCGTGAAGGACAAGACCCAAAAAATATCCCCACAGGCAAACGGCAAGTGGCGGGGCAAACAGGATTATATGAGGTGGGGACGTTTTATCAGGGCAAAGGCACGATGTATAACATCAATGTTGAGGCAAAACAGGCGGTGGATGAAATTTTGGGACGGTTAGGGAAACAAGGCTAATAGGGCATCCCGAAATACCTGAAAACTTCTTGATTGGTTAATGGTCGGGTTCATGTGAGGAGCAATTTCCCTAGCGGCACGCGTTTTTTCTAATATTTCTCCCCTATGATAGTAAGCCAATTCCCGACCCAATGCTTCCCATGTACCACCACTAATTTCGTCTGGGTTTCTATATTTAGCAGGATTCTTAGGGTTATAGCGCGGATAGGCTTTTTTAATCGCATTCACATCACCAAAATACCATGCCTCTAGTTCTTCGATGACGATACGATTAACAACCTGAAAAGAATTTGGACTAACAGTACGTGTTGGGAGCAATGCTTCTTTGGCAATAATCTCTAATTGTTGCTTGAGTTCTTTACAATTATCGTCATCGCGGTCTATCAGAATAAATAAGTATTGGTCGTGTTGCATAAAACGGTGATAGGCTCTCAGGCGATTGGGGAGATTTTTAAGTAATGCCATTTTTCCGTTCAAATTAAAAACTTCCATACCATAATCTTTATTCAACAAAACATCTTTAGCACCTAAAATGCTTGGAACAAGATGACTGAGTGCTATTTCCATAGATTGTTCTTCAACAAAAAACTCTAAAGATATCATATTATCTAACCCCTACGTTTGCGTTTGGGCTTACCCGAGTTGGTTAATGGGTCGCCAGCCTCAAAATGTCCTTCCATCCATAAATCCCCTAATTTTGCTCCTTCATCTATAAATATCTGAATTCTCTCCATCTCAGAAGCACGAATGGCTTGGGTATA
>DAOTUO010000267.1:0-6472 GCA_034436595.1 Anaerolineae bacterium
AAGACTATTATCTGGCAGTTCTCATTTTAGAAGATGATGATTCCATGTTTGGGCGACCTATCACCCGTATCGAATTACTTTCTCCGTCCAACAAAATCGGTAAAGGGTATGCTCATGGAGAACCGAAAACAAATTCATAGGATTATGTCAATAACGCATCATTAAACGTGTTTTCACCCCACCCCCAAAAAATTGGAGCGGGGGCTAAAACCTGCCCTAAAATGGGTTTCTCCCCCTTTCTCCACGCAGTGGGGATAGGGGTGCTTTAAGCTGATAATTGACTTGAAAATGCTTATCCATTGAAATTTGAAAATCATTTGAATTCAAAATAGTTGTTCCATAACTCTTCGAGATAATTTTTTGCAACCTCCGCTTCTTGGCGTGTTACTTTATTATCATCTTTATGGTTTGTTAGCCCATAGAAGGTTTTTTAGAATCAACCCGTTTAACGATGAGTTCTGCCGCCGTATGACCAGTAATGGCATAATGAAATTTATTTTGCACAATTGCATAAAAGTGCTTTGCATAATCAGAACCAGATTGATAATCTATACTGGTCGAGAAAATTGCTTTTACTTTTTCATAAAGATTGGCTTCTGATGTGCGTATCTTTCTAACACGTTCTAAGAGTTCTTCAAAATAGTTGCTCTGTCCGCTAGATAGTCGTTCATCATTAACTACAAAACCTTTGATGAGATATTCTCTCAAAGTTTGAGTTGCCCATATTCTAAATTGGATACCACGATGTGATTTAACACGGTATCCAATGGAAATGATGACATCTAAATTGTAATACTGAGCTGGCTTGTCAGAAAAAGCAATGTGCAAAATTTGCACATTGCTTTCTTTATTAAGCTCACCACTATCAAAAATATTTTTAAGATGCTTTGTGATAACACTTCTCTCACATTGAAAAAGAGTCGCCATTTGAGGTTGGGTTAGCCAAACTGTCTCATTCTGCATGTGAACTTCTATTTTTGTCTCACCATCACTTGATTGATAAAGGATAATTTCACCTGTACTTTTATTCACCAGAATTTTCTCCTTTGTATAATATGCGTTCACCACCCCATTGATTGTTATCTTGCCAATCAAAATTATTTTGGGTGGCATATTCTCCAAGTAATCTGCGAATAAGTGAAGCCATTGATTGCTCTTCGCTGATTTTCAGAAGGTGTTCTAATATGAGATATTGTTCATCTGTTAAATAGATAGGTATACGCTTTTTGATACTTGGCATAGCATTTACTCACATTATATATCAAGTAGCGCTACTTGAAAATAGCGAATTATAATTTTAATTGGTGAAAATTCTTTAATGGACAAACTTACCCCTCTGGCATTTTATCCAGTTCAAAATAGGGTAGGCTTTGGCGCATATCTTTGACATCCCACATTTCGAGGCAAAAATAGGGGGGTTCTTTCAGTTTACGAAAGAGGGGTAATACCTCATGGTAGTTGATGACCCCGTTTTCCCAATCGAAACCATGATGCTCATCAATAACCCCGTTGTTGTTATTCAGGTGGGTATGAATGAGCCACGGAGCAAGGTGATTTATCCAGTCGGCAATCGTGTGATGCTTATCGCCAAATACCCGCGCATGACCTACATCCAAACAGGCTTTGAGGCTGGGATGATTTACTTCGCGCAACACATCACCGATGATGCTTGGCTCGTATTCCCACATATTTTCTAAGACAATCGTCACGCCGTTGGTATGGGCGAGGTCTGCGAGGGCGCTCCAAAAGGTGATATTGCGCTCATGCCAGCCACGCCGATAACTGCTATTATGCAATGAGCCGATAAAATTGGCATGGAGGTTCACGACCTTAATACCCAATTCTGAGGCGATATAAATCGCATGTTGGTAGCGTTGGGCGCACAGATGATTGATGAGTTCATCTGGGCTACCAGAGACTAAATCCATAAAGGGTCCGTGTAAGGTGACGGGCGCACGCACGGGACGTAATATGGCATTATAGGTCGAGACTGTTTGTTTCCAATTGCCATCTAACACATCGGGATAGGCGAAGGTCATCAACTCAATGCCAATGCCAAAATCCAGCGCGAGGTCTATGCACTCTTCGATATTATTGCGGTCTGCACTCACTAAAACTTGGTCTGCCATTATTAATCTCACTTTATGATATGCAACATTTTACAACAACTTGCCAACAAATAGACGCATCGCTTGGTTATAAATTGGCTAGAAAATTGTCTAGGAGGCATTACAATTGGATTCTCCAGTATATCCTACTGGCGACCAAACGGGTGGCGTGTTGCCCAATGCACCCTCATCATAAGCGACCCATGTCCCCAATGATAAGTCATATACGACTAACCGATATTCATTGCGGAACGCCAAATAGCGCCCATCTGGGCTATAGCGGGGAAAATCGGTATAGGCAAAAACAGGGTCATTGAGATAAATGGTCGCGTTATCATCGGCATTGCCAATGAGGGGAATTTGCCATAAATAATTTTGTTGAATATCGCGCAAATTGCGAACAGAAGCCAGCATCGCGCTACCATCGGGCAACCATGTATGGTCTAGGGTGAGATTATCGCGTTGGCTCAGGCGGGTATTAAGTGACCCTGGGCTATTGGCGACCATCCAAAAGGTATCATTGAACGGACTGCCCGAATAGATATAGCCGATGATGGCGCTATCTGGACTCCAACGGGGAGAGCGCACACTGCCCACATCAAAGCGGGTGAGCTGATACTTGGTCACGCTATCGGTGCTGACTACCCATAAATCGGCTTCGCTGATGGTGGGCAATTCTTCCCCTGTTTGTCCCTGTGGGGTGGGGACGGCGGTGGAATAGGCATTGGCACCAGGGACACGCTCGTTATAACTGACATACGCCAGCCATGCGCCATCGTGCGACCAGGTGGGTGTAAATTCGCGCCCTGTTTGACTATATAAAGCAGGTGTGCCACCTGCTCCTCCGTCTATCCACGCGATATGCGATTGTTTTTCGATTCCCCGTTGTCCCTGCAACATCCGATACAAGGTGAAGGCAATCCGCCCATTTGCGCCCCAATCTGGCTCCCATACACCCCATTGGATGGGTGATAAATCGGGATATTGCACCATCTCATGCACATCGCCACCATCCAGACGGGCGCTATACAGCTTTGGCATCCCGATAGAGGTAGAATCTACCGTAAAGAGCAAACGACACCCATCTGGCGAAAAATCCCATAGGTGCAATTCGCCCACAAGGGGGAAGGTGAGAGGGCGTATCTCGCCTGTGGCAATATCGTGTAGGATGATTTGGTCGTGGCTGGCAGGGACGGTGGCGATGACCAGATTGGAGAGAGGCGAAATCGGTTGAGCATGAGAAATACCCACTAAAATAAACAGCAGACACAAGGCGGCAATTCTTTTCATAATGACTCCATCAAACTTAACGGGAATTTAATTCGTTCCCTATCAAAAGTTTTAGCACAATGTTTTTTTCTATGCTATCATCACAAGTGAAGTTTTCCAACTCATTAAACCTATTTGGAGGTTGCTGTATGCAAAAACTATTCTTACGGTTAGGACTGCTCATCACAGTAATTGGCATATTTTGTGTTGCACCATTTGCCCAAGCACAAGAAGAATCGGTACAAATTGATTTTTATTGGGCATCGTCGGTAGAAGGCAATTTGCCCGCTATTTTTGAGGAATATGCCAACCAATTCATGGCAGAAAATCCGGGTGTCACTGTCAAGGTGGTCTATACAGGGTCATATACCCAAACCCGCGACACCATTCTTGCAGAAGGCGTAGATCCTATTGTGGATGTCTCCATTATGCTTGCAACCGACCTCTCTAGTTTTATTTCAGATAGCTATATTATCCCACTTACCCCATTTATCGAAGCGATGGGCGAAGATGGTCAGGCGTATATCGAAGATTTTTTCCCCGCATTTTTAGCCAATGGTGTGGATGCCTTTGATACCGTATGGAGTATCCCATTCCAACGCAGTACCCCCATTTTATTTTATAATGCCGATTTGTTGGCAGAAAATAGCTTAGAAGTCCCTACCAATAACGAGGAACTCATTGCCGTTGCCCAAGCCCTCACTACAGAAGACCGTTATGGCTTTTTGTTACCTGTCGCTGGCACATTCCCCATCTGGATTTATCAGAGTTTTGCCGCCGCCTATGGCAAACCTGTGGTAGATAACGACCTCGCTAATGTCTATTTTAATACACCAGAAACCCTCGCCGCAGTAGATTTTATGACCCGTGTGGGTTTGCCTATGGAAGAAGGCGGGTTTGGTATTGGACCGCGTGGTGGTAGCGCATGGGGTGAAACCCCAACCGCATTTGTGAGCGGACAAGCCGCCATGATTTATCACACCACAGGCAGTTTAACCAGTATTTTGGCAAATGTCGCCGCATCAGAAAACCCATTTGAAGTGGGCGTGGCATTTTTGCCCTCTGGTCCCGCAGGTGAAGATGGCACAGGCTATGGCGCACCAACGGGTGGCGGTAACTTATATATTTTTGATAGCGAAACCACCCCCAAGACCGAAGCAGAACTCGATGCCGCGTGGCGTTGGGTGCTGTTCCTCAGTTCCCCAGAAGTACAATCCGATTGGGGCGCACAAACAGGTTATATCGCATCCAATTATAGTGCATGGGAAATTGAACCTCTCCTCAGCCTTGCCGAAGAATTCCCCCAATACGGCGTGGCGCGTGACCAACTCGAATTTGCCGTGAAAGAATTCGATGCCTTCCGCAGTGTAGATATTCAAAACATCATCAACTTGCAATTGAGCCGAATTATCTCTGGCGAAGTGTCGTTAGACAATGCCGAAGCCGCCTTAATTGAAGGTCAGGCACAAATTGATGCGTTGCTAGAGCCATTTCAGAACGACTAGTGTCACCCGATTTCGGTATGGTGTAGGGTATGATAATAGTTGTGAGTAAATAAAGATGGTATAAAATATTTTCTACTCGGTGGAGGACATACGCACTGCGTGCTAGTCCTCCATTACACATCTGCCTGTTTAAGAGGTGCAATGACTGTACCAGAGCCGTAAGGCTCGTATGTCAGCCACGAAAATACACCGTTAAAAAACTAATCTGCATTATCATGCCCGATTTTTAACCCTATTTAAGACAGGCTTGGTATGACAAGCCCCTATATCATGCCCATTTGCCCTAAAAATCGGCATATCAACCCCATTTATGGGGATTCAGTGGAATAGGCAGGTGGTTCACCGCCTGCCGTAGCTATGGATAAATATCCTCATGGAAGATATTCACTCACTCACCACCACCCACACACAATCGCGCCGATTCAAGCGCCCCGAATGGCGACAGATTTTGCCGTATTTGCTCATTGCACCAACCCTCATTTTAGTGGCGATATTCACCATCTATCCCACTATCCGCACCTTTGAACAAAGCCTATATGAACCAGGGACCAGCACCCGCGATGCTACTGGACGGCGCGTTCAGGGCGAGGATGCGTTTGTCGGATTCCAAAATTATGCCGATTTATTCATCCCACAAACGCCACCCCATCCCATAGTCGGCAGTTTTATGCAAATTTTGGGCAATACGCTCATTTTTGCGGTGGTGACAGTCAGCATTACACTTCCCTTGTCACTTGGATTGGCATTGTTGATGAATCGCGCCATACGGGGTAGGTCGTTATGGCGATTTAGCCTGTTTTATCCGGTATTATTGCCCCTCATCGGCGGGGCGAGTATGTGGGCATTTTTATATGGCAATACAGGCGGTCTGATTAATACGGTGTTCCGTTCATTGGGCATCGGCACACAAGACTGGCTCAATACCCCAGATTTGGTGTTATGGTCGGTGATTGTGGTGAATATCTGGAAGCAAGCGGGCTTTTACATGATATTTTATCTGGCGGGCTTGCAGGCGATTCCCAAAGACATTTATGAGGCGGCAGAATTAGACGGTGCGAGTTATTTTCAGCAACTATATAGCATCACCATCCCGTTATTGCGCCGTACCACCTTGTTTTTATTGGTGATTGCCTCCACCTATGCCTTTCAGACGGTGGAACAGTTAGATGTCCTCAATCGGGGGATGCCTGCCAATCGGTCAAATATGCTGTTGTGGTATATCTACCAAATTTATCCATCCACGCCAGCACGCGGTTACGTCAATGCCATTTCGATGGTGCTGGTGGTGATATTATTCTTCTTCACCTTCATCAATTTCACCTTTTTTGAAAGGAAAGATGACGATGGTCAATAGACGCAATGGTTGGAGTATCGTCGCAGATATAACCACGATGGTAGTGAGCCTATTATGGCTTGCACCGTTATTTTTTGCGGTGTTGATTAGCGTGCGTCCATCCTCTGACCCGTTGACGGTGGGCAATATTTTCTTTGGTCGGAGTATCACCTTAGAAAATTATCAACGGGCATTAGAACTCGCCCCGTGGGAATGGCATTACCTCACCAGCTTTTTGGTGGTGGTGGGGGTGGTGG
>DAOTUO010000268.1:0-5108 GCA_034436595.1 Anaerolineae bacterium
AAGACTATTATCTGGCAGTTCTCATTTTAGAAGATGATGATTCCATGTTTGGGCGACCTATCACCCGTATCGAATTACTTTCTCCGTCCAACAAAATCGGTAAAGGGTATGCTCAGTATCATCAAAAACGACTTGCAACATTACAAGCGGGGATATGTCTGATAGAAATTGATTATTTGCATGAAACTCCACCAACCCTCAAGCACATCCCCAATTATGCGGATAAACAAGCAGGAGCATTTCCCTATCATGTGAGCATCAGCCAGCCATTACCGACATTTGAGCATGGCACATCTGCCACTTACGGTTTTTTTGTGAATGACCCCATTCCCGCTATACCCATTCCATTGGGTGAAAATCCGCACCTGTCATTAGACCTAGATGCGGTCTATCAAAAAACGTTTATGAGCATTAATCTCTATCGGCATCTGGCAGATTATTCGGTGCTTCCAGCACATTTTGAGACCTATCTGCCAGATGATTTAGCACGTATTCGGGCAATTATGGCGCAAATAGCATAACCCCTAGCGACTCTTGTTGGAATTTTTTCACCCGTCCCATACCCCTTTCTGTCAGCGATACTTGCCCCGCCTGCACCACAATATATTGAAAGGTACGCAGGCGGCTAATGCACCACATCATCCGCTGTTTTGACCATTTGAGATGCTCATGTAAGGTATCGGCATTTAATTCGATACTCGCCACATCGGTATTTTGATGGTGATAAATATGCCCAAGCACCACCTGTTCGGCAAAATTACGCCGTTGGAAGCGCCGTTCTATCATCATCGCCACCACCCCAAAGCGCGGGGAAAAGAGCCATGCCACCACCAGAAAAAAGAACATCATCAACACAATACACGCCGAGATAGACGAATCCCAATTCGGATTAAGGCTCATGCCAAAGGTGTTATTGAGCCAATTCATCACATCACTCATCTGAACCACACCCAGAAAGTTACCTTTGGCAAATTCATAGCCCATAAACACACTCGCAACCCCAATAAGCGGACTCATCATGAGCATCACCCATAGCCGATTGGTGAGCAAATACGCCGTTGCAGGTGGGATGATAAAAAATGCTACCACCAAAATTGACCCCACCGCGTCAAATGCGCCCACAGCCACAAGGCTCACCAGCACCATCAGGGCATAATGCAATGCCGATGGACGAAACCCAAGCGCCTTTGCCAAGGCAGCATCAAAGGTCGCCAGTTTGAGTTCTTTATAAAATACTCCCACAAAGCCGATGGTGAGAATGGCTAGTAGTCCCAGCACCCCAAACGATTTTGGGATGAATACCAATTGCGGGCTATCTTCTGCTGTGACCAGCCGATTCCCCTGCGAGGCTTGCGCGACAATCTGTCCTGCCGTATAAGTGCCACAATTGGCACAAATTTCTGCAAATATCGCCTCTGCACTACGCGGACTAATATTGTCTGCGAGGCAATTTACACATTCACGGGTGATATTAGCGCGTGGGTCATCGGGCGTGATGATGATGGGGTCACAATTGTCCAAACAGTGACTATTGGTATCTGCCCACGCTACGCCAATTTCGCCCACCCACACCGCATCGGTATCCAAATGGACATTATCCGCAAACCGTGAGATGAGCAAAATGGCGATGGCAAATAAAAACGGGAATGCCAACCCCAGCGCCGCATCTTCTTTGACAAGTCCAGACCGTTGAATCAGTTCTGTGAGCATCACCGTCAACACACCAGACCCCGCCGCGCCCAAAATCAGCAATGGCGATGATAAATCGGCTTCCATGCCAAGCAAGCCAACCATCACCAAAAAGGCGACCACGATGCCCAATAACACCGTATGGCTGATGGCATCGGCTGTCATAGATAAGCCACGCAAGAGCAAAAATGCCCCCAATACCGCGCTAGACAGGGCGATTAATCCGCCAACAACCACCGCCACTGAGCGCGGGTCATGAAAAAAGGTATTGAGTTGGTCATACGACCAAAATAGATTGAGTAGCCGAATGATGGTTTGTTCGATAAATTGCATTATGCCCCTCTTTCTGGTTGGGTTTTAGCAAAGTATTTGGCATCTTGGCGATGTTTGCGCCATGACCATATCAAGCCCCGTTCTGGCGCAAAGCACACTGATAGCAACACAATCGCAGTCGCTACTACGATAATTAATGCCCCTGTCGGCAGATTTTTGTCGAGTGCACTCATCACTGCGCCTGCACCGCCCGCAAACCCGCCAAATATCCCCGCCAGAGTGAGCATTTGCCCCATATTATGCGTCCATTGGCGTGCCGCCACCCCTGGCGCAATCAACAAACCGACCATCAAAATCACACCTGCTAGTTGCAAGCCAAGCACCACCGCCATCACCACCAAAAGCGATAAAATCGCATCCAAAAAGCGCACAGGATAACCATTGGCTTGGGCAAATTCGAGGTCAAAGGTGATGAGTTTGAGTTCTTTCCAGAAAATGCCCAATATCACCAAACACACCGCCCCCACGATAGCCACCATCACCACATCACCAATACGGATGGCGGCGGCTTGCCCAAAGATGAATTTTTCCAATCCTGCTTGACTCGCATTAGATTGCGCCTGAATATACGCCAATAGCGCAATCCCCAGCGCAAACCATGTCGTAAGGATGATACCCATCGCTGTATCACCTTTAATGCGGGTGGTATGCGTTAATGTGCGGATGAATTGCACACCGAGTAGGCTAGAAATCCCCGCACCGATAAGCAACGCGCCAATATCTCGCCCAAATAGCAAAAATGCCACACATACCCCTGGCAACGCCGCATGAGATAGGGCATCACCGAGTAGACTTTGTCGGCGTAATACGGCAAAACTGCCCAATACACCACTCAATATACCCAATAGCGTCCCACCCAATGCCACCACTATCAGCGTATAATCATAATTCACGCCCAATATTATGCTGATGGGGATAAATGCCAGAGCCAAAATCGCTATAATGCCAATCACCCGCCAGATAGACAAGAATTGTGCCGTAGGGACGACAATCATGCCGTCCTTATAACTGTTGCCTCTATATAGGTCGTCCGTTTTTTGGATAGCACCCATATCACACCCCTTCTATCTGTGCATCGGTCAAGATGGCTAATTTTCCGCCATACGCGAGGCGCAAATTATCGGGTGTAAAGACATCCGCCGTCTTGCCATTGGCGATAAGCTGAACATTGAGCAATGTCACCCAATCGAAATAATCGGTGACGGTTTGCAAGTCATGATGCACCACCACCACCGTCTTACCTTGTTCGCGGAGTGCCTGCAAAATGGTGACAATTGCCCGTTCTGTGACCGCATCCACCGCCGCAAATGGCTCATCCATAAAATAAATTCGCGCATCCTGCACCAATGCCCGCGCCAAAAATGTCCGTTGTTGTTGCCCGCCAGACAGTTGCCGAATTTGCCGATGGGCAAAATCTGCCATGCCCACTTGCGCTAGGGCATTCATCGCCAGCGCCGTTTCGCCCTTGCCAACCCGTTTGAGCCAGCCCAATTTGCCATATAAGCCCATTCGCACCACATCCAGCGCTGTGGTCGGAAAATCCCAATCCACACTCCCGCGTTGTGGCACATACCCAATCCACGCCCGTGCTTGGGCGTATGGCTTACCATAAAATTGAATGTGTCCCGCCGTTTTGGGTATCAGACCGAGCGCCGCCTTTAATAAAGTGGATTTTCCCGCGCCGTTGGGTCCAATAATTGCCGCCACCACCCCTTCTGGGATGGTCATATCCACATCCCACACGGCGGGCTTGCTATGATATGCCACCGTCAAATCTTCAATTTCTAATGCCCATGTTGTCATGATGATTGTCCCAGATTATTCTTCGATGGTCACGATTTCTTCGGGTGGCACAGGTAATACAGAATCATCCCACGCAGGAATGACCAGTTCTATCCCTGACAGTTGATACGATTGCAAAATCGTATAGATATTCGCGGCTATCATGCCGATATATGTACCAGCAAATGTTCCAGCCTCACCCATTGCATCGGAATATAATTCATGCACGCCCAATTCCACCGCGCCACCGTTGCTAATCACCGCTTCTTGCACCGCCTGAATGGTCACAGGCGATACACTGCTCTCGACAAACATCACAGGAATAGCGTTATTCACCACAAATTGCACCACATCCTGAATATCACCCACGCCCAATTCGCCGACGGTGCTAATCCCCTGCACGCCGACCATCGTCCAGCCAAACGCATCGCCAAAATAACGGAAGGCATCGTGCGAGGTGACGATATAGCGCAATTCTTCTGGGACTTGGCTCATCGCATCAACGCCCCACGCATACAACAAATCGAGTTGCTCCACATAGGCTTGTGCATTAGCGATATAAATATCGGCATGGGCTTCATCGAGTGTGGCAAGTAATTCAGCCAGCGATGTCGTCACTAGTGACCAATTACGCGGGTCAAACCAGAAATGCGGGTCATCTACAACAATCTCGCCATCCTCAAATTGTAATACATAGCCCAAATCTTCCACTGGGTGGGATAGCCGATGAATGGTCACACCACGCTCGCTAACCGATTCAAAAACGGCATCAAACTGCCCTTCTAGGTGCAATCCGCTATACACAATCAGCGTTGCATCGTTCATGGCTTCAATATCCGATACTGTGGGTTTATACAAATGTGGGTCTACCCCCGCGCCCATCAATCCCGTAATTTGGATAGACCCCTCTGGCACGCCCACCGTGAGGATGTGCAATAGGTCGGTGGCTTGGGTGGTTGTAGACACCACCCGCAACGGTGCGGTTTGTGCCGATAGTGACATCGCCAATACCCCCCATAAGCCCATTATCAGGGTGCAATAGATTGCACCTCTAAACCGTACACGCATTTTTATCCGATTCAAAATTCCCATTTTCATATACCCTCAAATAATTTTTAGACATGGCTAAAATTTAGCATATCTTTTGAAGTTTGTCAATTGGGTGGTCACACAAGGGCGCATTTTGGACGGCATATAAGGCTTGTCCGTAGTTGTTTTGATGATTTTGCGTAGATATGGCAGGCGGTGAACCACCTGCGTATATGACCAAAACCTCATAAATGGGGTTGGTCTGCCGATTTTTA
>DAOTUO010000269.1:0-4479 GCA_034436595.1 Anaerolineae bacterium
TATCTGCGATTGAGTTGTATAGATATATTCTGTATAACTCCCCTGATATTATTGGTGTTGATTTTAGCCCTGCTGAAAACCTGCTTACTATCGCAATTAATGATGGTACGTTGGAAATTTGGAATACTGAAAATGGTGAATTATTGAGTACAACATTTATTTACAATCTGCGCGTCATGGCTGATTCGTTTAATGCAACGTATGATATGGTCAGTTTCAATAAAGAGGGAAATTTGATTATTGTTGAAATGGGAGATGGAACTGTTCGCATTTTGGGCGTGCCAGAGGGGTGAGCTTATTCCGATTTTGGTGATTCGGTTTGTGCGGGGAAAATTTCGGTGAGGGACACTGTAAAATCGGGCAGAACATCCCCGCCTGTGAGGGTGGCTTTGTCGTCTAGGGTGGTGATGGTAAGTGATTCGCCTGTCCATGTACAAATTTCGACTGTGCGCGTATCGGGATAAATAATCCACACCAATTTTGAGCCGTTGCGGAGATAATAATCGGCTTTTTCGCGCATTTCACGGCGAGATTGGCTTGGGGATTGCACCTCGACAGCTAAATCTGGCATTAGGGGAATTGCCCCCTTATTAATAATAGGGCGTGTGGCATCAAAATAGTATAAAACATCGGGTTGCCGAACATTATGTTTATCATCCGGATTTCGAGTGCCTACTTCAATAAGTACACGTCCGATTTTTGTTTGGCGTTGATATGTCCATAAAAAGCCATAAATATTTCCAGAGATAAATCCATGTTCTTCGTTATTCATTTTTCGTATAATCTCCCCCCAAACGAGTTCAAATAATCCATCTCTGAAATCAGGATGTGTTTGGCACAATTCTAAAAACTCATCAGCCATAATCAGTGGTGATGTTTCGGCTTTTATCTCAAATTCGGTTTTGGGTGGTGCAACAACCATGATTGAATTGTCCTCATCTCACGATACGTCATTAATTGTATCATAAAAAAATGTAAGGGCGCATGTCATCACACGCCCTTACACAGTATAGCATGACTTAGACTTTCTTCACGCCCAGCACAAGGCTTTCACCTCTGATGGAATCATCTTTCTTGGGGTCTGCGTTGGGCAGATATTCCCCTTTATAAAAGCCAATGATGGCTTTGCCAGCCTCTAGCGATGTCGCCAGCGTTTCGCCTTTGATGTACTCGCCAAATTTGCTGATGGCTTCTGCCAGATTGCCTTCTGCTTCATACACCACTGTGATGTGGTCAGAGATGTCGAAATCGGCATCCTTACGAAGGGTTTGGATACGGCGCACGACTTCCCGTGCCAGACCTTCTTGGAGCAATTCGGGTGTGAGTTGAACATCCAATGCCGCCAAGTAGCCTTTTTCTTCCCCGACAGAATAACCTGTGGTGGCGTTTTGAATCACCAGACATTCTTCTGGGGTGATGTCGTAGGTCACATCATCTACCGTCACTGTTACCGATTGACCACTCTTCAGCGCCAATGCCCATGCTTTGACTTGTTCGTATTCCCCTTCGCGCATCATTTTTTGCACTTTGGGGAAATCTTTGCCCAATTTTTTGCCCAATTGCGCGGGTTGTGGATTGAGTGCGTATGTGACCATCTGGGCATCGGCTTCTAACACACCAAGCGACTTGACATTCAATTCGCCTGTGATGAGGTCGGTGTATTTTGTCACGACACCCGCTTCATCCGCCGATTTGAGTCCAAATTGGACACTGCTCAACGGTTGGCGCACGCCGATAGGGACATTTTTGCCATCCTCTTTATTATTGTTCCGTGCCGCCAAGCCCAAACTGACCAAGCGTTGCACTAAATCCATCTCTTTCATCAAATCTTCGTTGATGAGTGAGTCGTCATAATCTGTCCAAAATGCCAAATGCACACTATCGGGCGCAGATTTATCTACACCAGCCACCAAATTGCGATACATAGATTCGCTTAGGAAGGGCATAGCAGGTGCGATAAGTTTGGATACCGTCACCAGACACTCATACAGGGTGGCATAGGCATTCATCTTATCGGCATCTTTTTCGCTCTTCCAAAACCGCGCACGGCTCAGGCGGACGTACCAATTGCTCAACGACTCTACAAATACTTGGATGGGGCGGGTGGCTTCGGTGACATCATAATTCTCATATCCATTGGTCACCCGACGGGTGAGATGGTGCAATTCTGATAATACCCATCTGTCCAATAAATCGCGTTCCGCCACGGGTGAGGCAGGGGTGTTGGGTGTCCAGCCATCCAAATTGGCATAGGTGACAAAAAAGCTATAGGTGTTCCACAGGGTAAGCCAGAATTTTTTGATGACATCACCGACCAAATTCACCGAGAATCGGCGCGATTCACCCGGCGGGCTGGCAGTGAAAAGATACCAACGGAACGCATCCGCACCATGTTCGTTTAATACTGACCAGGGGTCTACGATATTGCCCAAACTTTTTGACATTTTGCGCCCTTTTTCATCTAAGATATGCCCCAAAGAGATGACATTCTTATATGCGGGTTGGTCAAAGAGCATGGTGCTGATGGCGTGCAGGGTATAGAACCAGCCACGGGTTTGGTCAATCGCCTCGCAGATATAATCGGCGGGATATTGTGACTCAAACAAGTCCTGATTTTTA
Organism: Anaerolineae bacterium; assembly: GCA_034436595.1. Classification (GTDB taxonomy): domain Bacteria; phylum Chloroflexota; class Anaerolineae; order Aggregatilineales; family Phototrophicaceae. The sequence goes on from DAOTUO010000269.1 coordinate 2,620, forward strand.
TGTGGATAGCCCCATTGGGCAATTGGCATAGCACCACTATCAAACCATACATCAATCACTTCTGGCACACGGCGCATCATCCCGCCACCGTTTGGATTGCGAAATACAATGTCATCCACATACGGGCGATGTAATTCCAATTCCGATAAATCGCGTCCTGACAACTGACTCAGTTCCGCCACACTGCCCACACACAACATATCGCCCGTTTGGTCATCTATCCAGATGGGGAGGGGTGTTCCCCAATACCGTTCACGACCAAGCGCCCAATCTTTGAGATTGTCTAGCCAATCACCAAAGCGCCCGTCCTTGATATGGTCTGGCACCCAGTTGATGGTCTGATTGCCCGCTACCATACGGTCACGATATTCGGTGGTGCGGATATACCATGTCTCACGGGCTAAATACATTAATGGCGAGTGGTCACGCCAGCAGAATGGATAATTATGCTCGTATTGTTCTACCTTATACATCAGACCACGCTCGCGCAAATCGCGGGTGATTTCTGGGTCGGCATCCTTGAACCATTGCCCACGAAATTTGGTCACAGCGTCAATGAATTTGCCTTCACTGTTGACCGTCATCAACACGGGTAGGTCATATTTTTTGCCGACCGCCATGTCATCTTCGCCAAATGCGGGAGCGATATGCACGATACCCGTGCCATCGGTGGTGCTAACAAAATCACCTGCCACGACATAGGCATAATCTTGTCCCTCTACGGGTAAAAAGGTATAGAGCGGGCTATAGTGTGTGCCAACAAGGTCTTTGCCCTTCATTTTTTTGACCACACGATAATTTTCTGGGTCTTTTAGGGCATGACTCATCAAAGATTCTGCGAGGATGAGTTGTTCTGTGCCTTCACCTTCACTGGCGGGACCCTCGACTTGGACATAGTTGATATCTGCGCCGATGGCGAGTGCCACATTGCCCGGTAGTGTCCATGGGGTGGTTGTCCACACCAAGAAATAGACACCCGGTTTATCTTGCACAGGAAAGCGCACGAATACGCTTGGGTCTTTGACCGTTTCATATCCTAGTGCGACCTCATGACTGCTTAATGGTGTGCCACATTGGGTGCAATAGGGGACGACTTTATAACCCTGATAGATGAGATTTTTATCCCACAATTGTCTGAGAACCCACCACACACTTTCGATGTACTCGTTGGTGAAGGTCACATATGCCTCATCCAAATTCACCCAATAGGCGGTGCGCTCGGTGAGTTTTTCCCATTCGGCAATATTGCGGAACACACTATCACGGCATTTTTTGTTGAACTCTGCCACACCATAGGCTTCGATTTCGCGCTTGTTGGTGATGCCGAGTTCCTTTTGTACAGCGATTTCGACAGGCAAGCCGTGCGTATCCCATCCACCTTTGCGGAGGCAATAAAACCCGCGCATGGTCTTATAGCGTGGGAATAAATCTTTAAATGACCGCGCCAACACATGATGACTGCCGGGTTGCCCGTTGGCAGTTGGCGGACCTTCATAGAATACAAATTTTTCTGCACCTTCGCGTTCTTGCATGGTGCGCTCAAAGATACGGTGCATACGCCAAAACTCTTGCACCTCTTGTTCGACTTGATTCACATTCACTTTTGGGCTGATTGCCTTAAACATCCTAATACCTCTCTCTGATGAGAATTTATGCGCGTCAAAAAATGAGAAACATCTCAGCCCGTTTATGGGGGCTGAACTACAGCGCGATGGGTATTAAGGGGCGAATCAGCCGCGGGGTGAGTTTTTGATGACCCACAACCACGGTCACACCTCCTCGTATGATTGGATATGTATTTTGTTCAGAACGAACATCTATATTATGACGAAAATCGCAAAAATGGGGTAGTGGGAAAAT
>DAOTUO010000270.1:0-4130 GCA_034436595.1 Anaerolineae bacterium
CTATCGGCAATTCGGCGAAATCTGCGCCATCCCCTGTGAATACCCGCCGAAAATTGTCATTGGCATCGTAAAACCCCACAATCACCCGCGCCATACCCACAAAATCAGTCACGCCAAAAGTCACTATATGCACATCATCCAAAAATTCACCCAACACCCAACTGGCGGTCGGACGTGTCCAATTGACAGGCTGTGCATCCGATTGCGCCAACACTTGCCCATTGCCGTCTAATAATTGCACAAATACCGTATAGGCAATCGGCGAGGCTTGGCTATCTGCCCGCCATATCAAGCGCACGGGGAAAGCCTCTCCCGCCGTGACGGTGGCAGGGACATCCGCGCCGACCAATGCCCCCACACCAATAAAATGGGCATCCGACGTGAGCGTGGCGGTGGGCTGTGTGAATAGGCGGGGTGTATTTTCAACGGTGTATTGGGCAATTTGCACGCCATCCACCAGCAATCGTGCGATGCCAGCCTCGTTATTGGGTGGGATGGTGAATTGCACCCATGCCAGCACGGGTTTATCGGTTGGTGGCGCGGATGATACCAGTTCATAGCCATCACCCATGAGCATGATGTGGGTTTCTTCGTTATTGGCGGGGATAATGAGGGTGGCGGTGAATGGCATCCCCGTCTGGACGATAATCTCATCAGAAACGAGGCTCGGCGCGGGTGGTGGGGATGAAAATGCGCCTCCATCGGTGAAAATAGCCTCATCGAGGCGCGTTTCGACACCCATCGGATTCCCCGCCGTATCCAAAATAGCAAACCCCGATGGCTGGCTTGGGCTATAGACCGCTAGGTGCAACGTATACGCCGTTTGGGGCGCACCCTCTGGCAAATGGAGCAAGGCGTAAGCCGTGCCACTATCCGCTATCCCCCAGCGCGATGTACCTGCACTATCCACACGGGCGATACTGGCATCGTCATCGGCTATGCGTTCTCCGAATGGCGCAGATAGGGCGGTGGCAACGGCTAAATCTTCCTCAAATGGCGATTTTAGTGTCCATGCGGTTTTGACGCATGTCCCGTTGGATGATGTGGCATAACCCGCATCGGTCAGGGTGAAATACGTGTAGCGCGGACTGATTTCCAGTGGCAAAAAGCGGATAGGCGCGGTGAGCCGATAGGCTTGTGTACTCAATCCATAAAAAAATTGTTGTTCCCCCACTCTATCACTGGCGACAGTGAGCAAGCACGGATACATCCCGCGCACATCGGCAGGGACTTGATACCATGTCAGAAATTCCACATGGGTCACACCATCCGCCACCAAACGGTTAATGACATCCACCGCCACCGCTTCATCGGAATAAATCGGTAGGGTGATAAATTGGGCGCGGATAGGCGCAATATCGGCATAATAATCTTGGAGGGTACGCTCCACATCAAACGGGATGAGGATAACCGTCGTCTCTGGCAATTGGGCATAATAGGTTGCCAATCCCGCAAAATCGTCATGCTGATAGGTGCGTGTGGTGCGGATTTGTCCGATACTGGCGATACTGACGACCACCGCGATGAGGGTGATAGCGCCCCGTGCAAATTCGGTTATCCGCCGATGGGTGACACTGATGCCGATGGTGGTGCAGATGAGCATCCAGAGCAGGGTGGCGGGCAGGCTGGTAATATAATAGCGCGGATGAAAATCTATGCTGGCGAACATGAATAACGCCGTGCTGAACAGGGGCAATAAAAACACCTGTGCGCCGATAAGCCACAGGCGGGTGAGGTCATGGACGGCATGTATGCCGTCCCTACGACCTGTATGTAGGATGTTGGGATGTTTCTCCCCCTCTTCACCCTGTGGGGAGGGGGTCGGGGGGTGGGGATAAAAAAGTATCCACACCAACATAAACAATGTCCCTGTTAGCACCCATAACCCCATTCCGTCTAAAATAGCCGTATTGGTCGCCTCGCGCAATTGGGGTAATACGGGCAAAAAATAGCCCTGCCACACATCGCGCATGAGCGAAAAACTCGGCATGGGTGGCGTGTTGAGTGCTGTCCCCGATGGTGCTTGGGTGAGCATCCACGGGAGATAAGCCACTATCACGCCTAGTTGCGATATTCCCCATAGCACCATTTTGCCGATGTCTCCGCGCATCAACCAAATCATCCCCAGCGCCACATTTACCCATACCACCAATGGCACGCCCAAATTGTGGGTATAGAGTACGCCAAGTTCCAATATCGCCATAAGCCCTATCAGCCGATAAGGGATGCGGGTCTGTTTTTTATACCGACTGATTGCATCGGCACATGCTAATAACCCCAATGCCCATAACGGCACGGCGCTATAGGCACGGACTTCTTGTGAATATTCCCATAACAAGGGCGATATGCCGAGTAATATCCCAAATAATATCGCAATTTTTATCCCAAACCAGCGTTTGGCGATGATAATACCCAATGCTACCACCCCTATCCCATATAACACGGAGATATAGCGCAACGCGAGGGGCGAATTGCCCACACCCGCCACTTGTAAAATGTGTCCTGTGAAATAATACAGGAACGGCGTTTTATCATCGGGTGTGATAAACGGAGACCGCATGGCGCGGATGCTCCACGCCTCATCATGCCACACCGATTCGACATTAAGCGCCATCATCCGCAGGGCAAATGCGCCGAGTAGGACGAATAAAATAAGCCATAGGGATTTTTTGGAGATAACCATCATGTGTGATACCTAGTTTTGCAAATATACGCATGTAAGGGTATCATAAAATGGATAAAAAGTGAGATAGGCGGTGTGGCGATGAGTGAATATTATGCTGATGACGAACACGATGATGACCCCATAGAGGGGTATTGTGTGCGATGCAAAATGACCGTAGAGATTATAGACCCGTTACCCGTATGGACGCGCAAGGGGATGCCTGCTGTGCGTGGTGAATGTCCAGAATGTGCGGGGACGGTGTTCCGCATGGGTGCGATTCCCGCGCATAGCAAAAGCCAGCGCCCCATACCGATTGATGTGGCGGGTGGTGGCAAGCGTAACCTGCCAAAAATTGCCCCCAACACGGTGTATGTGGCGTATGCCGAATCGGATGAGGCGATTGCCCGTCAAATCGCAGAAGATTTGACCAAAGCGGGTATCACCGCATGGTTGCATGAGCATGACGACCAAAAAGTGGCATGGGCGGGTGGGGTGCATCCTGCGCTTAAAGAATGTGACAAATTGCTGGTGGTGTTATCATCGGCAATCACAACCGATATGCCACTGGCATCCACATGGGCATTTTTTAAGGAGAAACGCAAGCCGATAATCATCGCCCAATTAGAAGAAATCACCCTGCCAGATAATATCCGCAGAAGCCCACGTTACGATTTTAGCGATTATCGGCGTGCCTTCCGCGAGACGGTGCAGGCGTTGGGGTAGAGGAATTATTCCCCTTAATCCTGTTCGCCATTCGTTAAATCGTCTAATAGGGCGATGATATCCTGTGGCGAAATATCAGGCTGGTCAGATTTGGCATATATCGTCAAAAGCACCACTCTATCACCAAGTCGTACATAATAAATGACCCGAAACCCGCCACTTTTGCCTTTTTATGCAGATGGATTGGCAAGGCGCACTTTTATACACATCATGCCCGATGTTGGTGATTTTATCGCCTGGACGCTCATCATTTTCCAACTGTATGAGGAGTGTCTCTAGCACATCGTCAATATCTGGAAAACGTTCTTCTAATTTTTTGACCTTGCGTTCAAATCGTGGATGGGTGCTAATCTTCGTTGGCATGTTGTTTTTTCTCGCGTCGTAGCTCATCCAAAAATTCTCGCGCAGGGCGACCATCATCACCATTCATCACGTCAATAATCCCTTCCCGAATATCGTTCAGGATTTCTTCTTTGCTAAAGGTGATGTCGTCATTCTCATCCACAGCATCGAGTGCCGTTTCGATGAGCTGATGCACCCACGCGGTTATATCCATCGCATCCGCTTGGGCTTTTGGGTCAATTTTTGCAGGGTTTCATCTGATAATTCTAATGTGAGATGGGTCATAATCGTTATCCTGTTCACCTGTTTTGATTGTATTATACGGCATTTTTTGATTGTGAATTGGTATTATCCCTTGTATAATCATCAGCATAAGATTTTTTGAATCATGAAGGTTATA
>DAOTUO010000271.1:0-7485 GCA_034436595.1 Anaerolineae bacterium
AGGGGGTGCGGGGGAAGCGGGGCAGATGCCTGCGCGGTGAGCGCCACAGGCAATACGGTCTGTCCGTTCTCCAACACCGCCCCAAGTGCCACATAGACCGCATTTCTGCCAATGCCCCTGTCTGCCAACCACCCATAGGCATCTGCTACTGTGAACACCGCATTGGGGTGTATACCCGCCAAAATCAGCCCATCCAGCACCCGTGCCGTGTTATCTAACCCCAGTTGCAACAACCGCTCACGTACCGCATTGGGCAAACCAGCCGTGCGTTTCTGCCGATTGCGAGGCTTGGCGGGACGTTTATACACACTGTCTAGCGTGCGCTGTCCCTCAGCCATCCGTTGCGCGGTGGTCTCTGGCGGATGGTCGCCATTGGGGGGTTGCGTTACATACACACCGAGCAATGCCCCAGAAACCTGTGCCTGTGACCATCCCAAATCTCGTGCATAAGCCCCCCCCGCAAATAGCGCATTATTGCGTCCGTAGATGCGGGCATTCTCGCCATACCAGCGCCGTAATCCCTCTAAGGTCAATTTCTCTGATAGGAGTGGGGTAGGGAATATGTGCAGTGGGGTTATTTCTGCGCTTAAGGCGGTTTTCTGCGCTTTTTCTGGTTGCTTGCGAGTGTAGAGACCTAAGAAGCCATAAATCGCGCTTAAATCGTCTTCTGTGAGGGTTAGTGGGGCAAACGGATTCTCTACACGCCATGTTGCCTCACCAATGACTGTATGGGGCGCGACCACATATTGCCCATCGCTACGAAATTCAATACCCTGTCCCGTCCGCGCAGGCGCATCCAATCTAGTTGGCAATGCGTAGTAATAATGGGGTAGCTTTCTGTTGCCAGAACGTACTGTGTAAGTATTCACCAGATGGGGCAGGGCATTTCTGAATGCTGTTTCTATTTCTGGCTTATCTATATCAATCACCACAATCCCAGACACACGTCCCAATACAACACCAATCGCACCATAACCCTCATCCATAAACCATTCCTGCAATTCGGGCAGGGCAGGTTTGCGGGTCTGATAAATTTTCCATGTGGATAGCGCAGGCGCTTTAGGCTTTGTCACATCACCCATCCCGCGCAGGGGAATCACAGACCAACCCGTCATCACCATCTGATAGGCTCTGTTAAATAGTTCTCTTTTTATTGGTTGTGCAGATGCAATGCTCATTTCTAACCCTTTTCATAGATTAAAATGCTTGCACTCTGCCCAAAATTCACATAGAATGAAGACAGAGTAGAGCTAAGTCGTAAGTAAGTAAACAAATAGCTCTTATTACCTCTGATAAGGTAATGAGTAGTTTGGCTCTAAGAACCTTTTGAGACTGGTTCAAGTGAAATAGCTTTTTCACACCCCCGATGACGAGTCGGGGTTTTTAATTCCCCCAAAACACACCAATGTGTGGAGTAGGGGGAATATACCTCTGATATAACCAACTTTGATATTATCTGCAATTAGATAATTAATAATCGCATTAGGTCATATTAGTAAGCAAGTCCGTTTTGGGGTATGCAAAAAGAAATATTCCGCAAATAAACGCAATGTGGCTCACTTTGGCGCTATTCCACCCTCGCATTTACCCGTTCTTGGTGATATACTAGATTTATGTAAATGAATCTAGCACTAGTGTGGGTGGGCGGGCTTGTGAAACCCTTGAGGGTGGAACAGTCCGTTTTTTCTTTTTAAGGTACTAGAACAAAATAACTATCCCTGATTTGTTCTTATGACATAAACTATACCGCAAATTTATTTTTTGTCAACGTTTAATGTATCAATCTTTTTAAAAAGATTAGAGATTCCTTCCCCTATCTATAGTGTATACCCCTTGTCAATACCCCCAACCCCGTTAAAACACAGATTTGCCTATGGTCGCCCCGCATAAAAAACCACCCTATCTATCCACATCATCCCCGCCAGCATCCCATTTTTCTCCACAATTTCTCCACAATTTATGACGAAATGTTAAGAACTTATGGAGTTTGTAGCCACTTTATAAAATTTGTGTAAAATATCCTCAACCTGTCTAATGGGAAAAACCCATTGGTCGGTGTGTGAAACCTCAAAAGTTTGTTGATTACTTTTTAAGGAGAATAGTTATGAATCGTTTTTCTAAACTTTTCGTCTTGGCAGTGATGTTGGCACTCGTCGCAGTGATGATGCCTACATTCGCTCAAGAAGAAGAAGACATGCCAGAACCCGGTACTGGTGGCGCAATTATTGCCCCCAACATCGGTAGCGATATTGCCACACTCAACCCCATTATTACCTCCGATGGGTCTTCAAGTGCCGTCTCTAGTCGTATCTTCCCGGGCTTTATTGGCATCAGCACCGAAACCGCCGACTTTGCCCCCATGTCCCAAGGCGCAATTGTCGCCGACTGGACAATCTCTGAAGATGGTCTCGTGTATACCTTCAACCTGCGCGAAGACCTGTTCTGGAGCGATGGCACACAAATCACCTCTGCCGATGTGCAATATTCTTATGATGCAATCGTCAGTGGCGAAGTAGAATCCCCACTGGCTTACATCAGCGATGATGTTGCCAGTGTCGTGACAATTGATGAATTCACTCTCGAAATTACTGTGAATTCAGCTGTCTGCTCGGCTTTGTTCAATATTCGTGCCATTCCTGTTGTTCCTTCACACATCTACTCAGCTTGGTTCCCAACCTTTGCAGATATGAACAACTCCCGCTTCAACACCACCGACCCAGAAGCCACTTGGGGTCCATGGACATTCCGTAACTTCCGCCCTGGCGAACAAGTTACCCTCACTGCCGATACCTCCTATCCAGATGCCACACTCGGCGCTGGCATGGTTATCCCAGAAGGCTGGATTTTCCGCACTGTTGCTGGTCAAGCACTCTTGCTCGAACAATTTGTCGCTGGCGAATTGACCACCATCGGTGTGCCTGCCGCTCGTAAGGCAGATGCCCGCGCTCTCGCCGCCGAAGGCAATGGTATCATCTACGAAGCCCCCGGTAACGTGCGCTTCGTTGCCATGAATACCGCCGATCCCGCCAACCCACTTCCCGGTTTGGACGAAAATGGCGACCCCATCGCCCAAGACCCACACCCCATCCTCGGTGATGTTCGTGTGCGTCAAGCCCTCAACTATGCGATGGACTTTGCTTCGTTGAATGCCGCCGCTTTGGGTGGTGAAGATTATCAACTCGCATCCATGGTTCGCCCCGACTCTTGGGCATTCGACCCAGACCTCGCTGTCTATCCTTTTGACCCCGCGATGGCTGACCAATTGCTCACCGAAGCTGGCTGGATTGACACCGATGGCGACCCCAACACCCCCCGCGTGGCTCAAGGCGCTCTCTATGCCACAGACGGCACAGAATTGATCCTCCGCTTTGTTGTCAATTCTGGCAATACCTCGCAAGAAACCATGGGCTTGGTCTTGGATGACCAATGGACACAACTCGGCTTTGGCATTGACTTTGAAGCCATTGACTTTAATGTGTTGGTTGACGAATTCACTGGTCAAACCTTTGACCTGTCATCCATCTTCTGGGGCTTGGGCTTCCCCGCAGACCCCAATGGTTTGCGTACCCTCTATGACCCAACCAACGACCTCCCAGGCGCAGGCTTCAATGCCTCCTCCTACTACAATGCTCGCTTCAATGAAATTCTCGACATTGCCAATGACCCACTCCAAACCAATGGTTGCGACCAAGAAGCGCGTACAGATCTCTACCTCGAAGCCTATCAAATCTTGCAAGAAGATGCACCCTGGATTTGGATTGGTGGTTTGGGCATGAGCCTCATCCAACCCAATATCGGCAACTTTGAAGTTCGTTCCAACCTCGGTCCTCTCGGCTTCACTTGGAATCAAGAAGCCTGGTCAATCGCTATTGGTGAATAGTTATACCCGCACCCTATCTTAGGGACGTGTTTACTCGTAGGGACGGCATCACTGCCGTCCCTACTGTCTACCTAGAGGAATTTACTTATGTATCGCTATATCATCCGTCGTTTAGTTCAATCTATTCCAACTTTTTTTGGTATCACCGTCCTAGCCTTCATTTTGATGATTGCCACACCGGGCGGTCCAGAAGGGGCGCTGGCATTTAACCTCGCTTCGGGCGGGGGGGGCAATCAATCATCTACTAGCAATACCGGCGGGGGTGCATCCTCTGGCTTGTCTACCCGTGACCGCATTGAGATGCGACTCGGCACCAATGACCCCATTGTCGCCCGTTATCTCAAATGGCTTATCGGCGATGATTGGATGCGTGTAGATACCGATGAAGACGGCTTTGCCGATATTGGGCGTTTGGTTAGCCCGACCTTTGTCGCCTCTAATGGTCAAGAAATTCAATATACCGCAGGCGCGCGCACAGGCATTTTGCGCGGCGACTTTGGTTTTACCTTCAATGGTAGACCTGTTTTAGATGTATTGGGCGAAAATATTCCTGCCACCCTCGAACTGAGCATTGCCTCACTCATCATCGGCTCTATATTCGGCATTTTGGTCGGTATTTTGGCGGCGGTGGGGCGCGGTGGTGCGTTTGATAATTTTACCCGTGTGTTTGCGGTCATCATCAGCGCCATCCCACTTTTTTGGCTGGGCTTGGTTGTGCTGTTGGTATTCTCCTTTGAACTGGGATGGTTTCCCACAGGGGGACGGTGTGCCGCCACCATTGACGATGGTTGCCCACCAGTCATTGAACGCCTCAATTATATGTTCCTACCGGTTTTGTTATTGTCATTAGGCGGTATCGCTGGCACATCTCGTTTTATGCGTGCCTCGATGCTCGATGTCATCGGACAAGATTACATCCGTACCGCCCGCGCCAAAGGCTTATCTACCCGCCGTGTGTGGTTTAGACACGGAATGCGTAACGCCCTCATCCCCATCGCTACAGGCTTGGGACCAGCCATCACGGGCGTGTTTGGTGGTGCAGTCATCACCGAAACCATTTTCAATTATCAAGGTGTCGGCTTAAAAACACTCGAAGCCATCACCCAACGCGATTATAACGTGGTCATGGCTATCACCATATATGCCGCCCTAGCCACCATTATCGGCTACCTCATCTCGGATATTTTGTACGCGCTGATTGACCCACGCATCCGTTATTGATAGGGCATAGGAGAGACACTTATGGAATTTATCACCCTTGCCCTTGCGGGGGCATTACTCACAACAACACAAACCCTTATTCCTGCCAGCTTTGCCCTGCGTAAAAATCAGCCAGCCATCGCGCTTGTATTTGTGGTGATTGGCTTAGGGATTGGTGTCGTAACGCCACTCATCACGCTCCCCGTGAGCGTCTTTGGGGCGATGGCGGTTATGGTCGTTGGCTCACTGGCAATTGTTTATGGATTGCCAACACCCGCGCCGTCCATCAAAGAACCTGCCATTCGCCTGTCTGCTCCCGATGCTTTGGCACTATTAGCCACCAGCCTCATGTTATTCTGCTTTGTATTCCTCCCATGGTATACACGCCTCCCCATAGATATGGATGCCGTACCACAAAGCCTGCTGGCGCGTTTGTATGGTGGGTCTATCAGACAGCTTGATGTGAATTATGTGTTAGAATCGCGCACCGCCCTCAGCGATTTTAGACCAGAGATGTTACTCTATCTTGTCCCAACAATATTTGCACTTGGCACAACCCTGATGGGCATCTTCTCGGCAAAAATTCGCCCCAATGTCGCCAAATGGACACTGTGGAGTGCCATGGTGGTTGCTGGCTATTATCTTCTCTATGCGCTTGGTAGCAATTTTTATTTGCCAATGGTCAAAACAGCCGGTGAAGGGTTTTGGATTGGGCTTTTCTGTGTGGTCTTATTGACCCTACAAGCCATGTTGCCCAGACCAGTCGTGATTGTCCAAAAAGAACTTATCAAGCGCAAACAAGTCGAAATGGTCGGTGAAGATGGTGTTATTAGCCTACAAACCGAACATATCACCAAGAGCATCTCCAATTTTGGACGGGCATTGCGCCGTTTGCGCCGTGACCGCCTCACCTTATTGGCGCTTGGCTTGCTCGCAACCCTGATGGTTATCACCTTTGTCTCTCCATGGATTAATGAGCTGGCATTGGGTAAAAATCCTATCAAGACCAATGGTGTTGCTCGCTTGATATCCCCGGGCGGCTGTTATGATACACGCGGTGTTGTCGAATGTTATGTGATGGGTAGCGACCAAATCGGACGCGATTACTTGGCACGTATCATGGAAGGCGGACGCATCTCGTTAGCGATTGCGTTCATCAGCGCCATCCTCACCGCTACTGTTGGGACAGTATTGGGCATGGCGGCGGGTTATTTTGGCGGGGTATTCGATGATTTTATGAACTGGGTCATTACTACGCTCAACGCGCTACCACAACTCTATTTATTGATAGCGATTGCCGCGATTCTGAGACCAGACCCCACTTCGCTTATCATTGTCTTTGTCCTCACGGGCTGGACGGGCAGTATGCGCCTCATACGCGGTCAGACCATCGGCACGCGCAACCTCGATTATGTGTTGGCGGCTCGGGCATTGGGCGCTTCCCCATGGCGCATTATGTTCCAACACATCCTCCCCAACCTTATCTCGTTGCTGTCTGTGTCATTGGCATTGGGTATCGGCGGGGTTATCCTCGCAGAAGCCGCCCTCAGCTTTTTGAATCTGGGTATTAGCTCGGCGACCCCCACCTGGGGCAATATGTTGTCTAAAGTCCAAGAAAACCTGCAAGGCTTTTTCCGTGATGCACCCCATATCGTGATTGTACCCGGTGTCCTCATCACCGTCACCGTGCTATGCCTGTTTATCGTGGGCGATGGTGTGCGTGATGCCTTCGACCCCACCATCAACGAATAAATTTTTACACCCAATAAAAAACATCTCCCCTCCTCATTGGATAGGCGATGTTTTTTTATTACAGACAATCGCCCCGATTCCGCGACACACCAATTATGGGGCTTCGCTGAATTAGACAGGTGCTTTAGCGTAATACCGTTAAGCTAAGATGCTTAGCCCCACCCCTAAATCCCCTCCCCATTGCATGGAGAGGGGACTTTTTACCCCCGAATGGCGGTTTTCTCCCCCTTTCTCCACGCAGTGGGGCGTAGGGACGGCATAGAAGGCTTGTCCGTAGTTAAAAAGGCAAAATAGGATAAAAATAGCGTGTATGTTACCTGCCGACGGGCGGTGAACCACCCGTCTGACCTGCTAAACCCCCATAAATGGGGTTGGTCTGCCTATTTTTAGGGTCAGATAGGCATGATGTACGGGTTTGCCATGGCAAGCCCCTACATACCCGTGTTAACGATTTTCACCCTCTTTCTCCATGCAAGGGGGGATAGGGGCGCATTGTGGCAGTGGACGCACAGAAGCGTGTCATTTTTTGCACCCACTGAAAAAAACGCGCTTATGCGGTAAGGGTAATCGCATCAAAATAGGTTTAACCATATTTTATTTTTTGTGGCTGACATACGAGCCTAAAGGCTCTAGTACAGCCATTACATCCCTCA
>DAOTUO010000272.1:0-2183 GCA_034436595.1 Anaerolineae bacterium
TGAAGCCGATTTGATGCGCCGTGCGGTATCGAAGAAGAAAAAAGAAGATTTAGAAATGCACCGCGCCACATTTGTGGAACGGGGTCCAAAAAATGGCGTGGATGAAAAATCCGCCCACGCGATTTTTGATGATATAGACTTTTTTGCCAATTATGGGTTCAATAAAAGCCATGCCGCCGATTATGCCAAAGTGACGGTGCAGACGGCATATATGAAAGCCAACTATCCGCCAGAATATCTGACAGCCATGCTTTCGACTCATCGCAATGACTCGAAAAAAATCGGGGTATTTTTAGAAGAATGTCGGCGTTTGGCAATCCCCGTTTTGCCCCCCGATGTTAATACGAGTATGCTGGATTTTGATATTCAGCATGACCCACAAACAGGCACCCGTGGTATTCGGTTTGGCTTGGCGGGGATTAAAAATGCGGGTGAGGGCGCTATCCAAAAAATTATTGAGGTGCGTCAAGCGGGTGGCGTATTTGAGAATTTGCGCGATTTTTGCCAACGGGTAGATTTGCGTCAAGTGGGCAAACGTGCATTAGAAAGCCTCATCAAAGTGGGGGCATTTAGCGCCTTTGGCACACGTCCTGCGTTATTGGCGGCATTAGACAGGCTCATTTCGGTGAGTACACATCATCAAAAAGATGCCGAAATGGGGCAATTAAACCTGTTTGGCGAAGCGTCATCCATGCAGGATGATACGCTAGAACACCTGCCCCCTGGCGATGATACTTCTGTGCGCGAACAATTATCGTGGGAAAAAGAATTATTGGGGTTATATGTCACGGGGCGACCTGTGGATAAACACCGCGATGATTTTCGTCGAAGCACGGCATTGCGTGAAATTCAGGCGCTTAAAAATCAGCCAGAAGCCTATCTTAATAAGGGCGATGTGTGGATTGCCGGAGAAATTACAGGGTTACGTAAGGTGTATACCAAAAATAATCAGGCGATGGCAATTGTCATGCTCGAAGATTGGTATGAGAGCGCAGGCACGATAGAGATTGTGTTTTTTCCGCGTAACTGGGAACAAATCACCAGAAAAATTGACCAAGCTGAACTTAAATTTGAAGAAGGTGAAATCGTCAAAATTCTGGGCAAGCTAGAGATGCAAAAAGACGGTGGGAGCGTGCAGATTATTGGTGACGATGCCACCCAAAATTTTAGTGTGCAGGTGGGGGCAAGCATACAAGCACATGCGCCAATGAATAATAGTACCCCGTCATGGATGGTTGATAACCATGATGCACCCCCTCCATGGGCAGATGATGACCTTGTTGAATCGGTAGAGGTCACACCGATGACAGAAGTTGTGCCGTTGGATGACGATAAAGCCGATGAAGAGGATGATGATGATGAACGCGCCACACAAGAATATGTCATGCCAGAGAGCCTGAAGAAGATTTTAGACCCTGTAGCAGAAAATTCGCCCCAAAATGAGATGGATGATGATAGCGAAGATAAACCGCCCAAAGAATATTGGGTGGATGTGTATTTGCAACGCACAGGCGATGATGACCGCGATAGACGTACTTTGGGGCGTGTGCATGGCTTGCTTACATCCTACCCGGGTAATGACCGTTTTACGATTATCATTGAGGGTGGCGAATACCCGATGGTGATTGAATTCCCCAACCACAGCACCTATGCTTGCCCAGAATTGTGGCAGGACTTGATGCAAGTGTTGAAGGATGAAAATAACATCAAAATCACCCTGCTCACACCCGAATTTGACCCACAAGCGACCCAAGAGGCAACGGTGGTGCGCTAATTGTTTTGATGTCTATTTTCAAAATTATATATTGACAAATGAGGGACTCGGAGACACTATTTATGAAATAAGTAAAACATCGCGGTTGGTAAATGGTATATATTCGCAAAAATCTTATTCAAATTATGTTATTTGTATCTAATATTTTCCTCTTTATAACAGTTATTGGATTATTTCTGTATATGCGTAATGTTGAAAGTCGAGTTAATAGTGTATTTTCAACCTTTGGTTCACAATTCAATTCACTTGATTCCATTGTAGAAGAATATCAAGGTATGAAAGCTATAGATTTTAACTTATGGAGAAATGATTTTAAATCCAAATGATTTTTCAGAAAAAGAAATATCTTTCAGGGCTTTGCCTTGTGGCTGACATACGCGCTTTGCGCTAGTCAGCCAGTACAATTATG
>DAOTUO010000273.1:0-2287 GCA_034436595.1 Anaerolineae bacterium
TCTACATCTCCAAATAATCGCGCAATTGACGGCTACGAGTTGGATGGCGCAATTTGCGGAGTGCTTTCGCCTCAATCTGCCGAATCCGTTCACGGGTCACACCAAAGTGCTTGCCCACTTCTTCTAGCGTATGGTCTTGACCATCAAGCAAGCCAAAACGCAATTCTAATACCTCACGCTCACGCTCACTGAGTACCCCCAATGCCGAGCGAATTTGCTCCTTGAGCAACTGACGGCTGGCGGCATCCACAGGTCCCATGACCTTATCGTCCTCGATAAAATCACCGAGTAGACTACTATCTTCCTGACCGATTGGCATTTCGAGGCTCATTGGCTCTTGGCTAATCCGCAAAATTTTCCGCACTTTTTGGGCGGCACGGCGTAATTTGCGTTGCAAACCTGCCTCTAGGTGAATTCCCTCTTTGCGGAGGAGTTTGATGGCTTGTGTCTCTTCTGCCGTCAGAAAATCCATCTCCAGCGCGATTTGCTCCGCACTTGGTTCTGCACCCAATGTCTGCAACAATTCGCGTTGCACCCGCATGAGGCGGTTAATCGTCTCTACCATGTGAACAGGAATCCGAATCGTGCGGGCTTGGTCGGCAATCGCACGGCTAATGGCTTGCCGAATCCACCATGTGGCATAGGTGCTAAACTTAAACCCCTTCGTGTGGTCAAATTTTGCCACCGCCCGCAACAAACCGATATTCCCCTCTTGGATGAGGTCTAAGAAGTTGATACCGCGCCCCATATAGCGTTTTGCCACACTGACCACAAGGCGCAAATTGGCGCGGGTGAGGGCTTCGGCGGCGTTTTCTGCACGGAACTCTATCACATGAAACATCTCTGGCAGGTTTTCGATGGTTTCTTCATCGGCAAAAAGCCAATGTTGAAATAATTCGTTGCTAGGCAATTCTTTTTTCTGCATAAAATGTTTGCGTAGCTCGGTTTGTTGGGTGCTAGGAATCAGATAAAACGCATGAACCACCTCAAACAAAGGTTGCGAGAGTTCTGTCCATTTTTCCTCGCGTCCCCATTCAAATTGGCGCAGATACCGCCGAATATAGGGGGATTCTGGTTGTTCTAGGGTGCTGGTCACAGCACGCACTTCGTCTAATAGGGCGACAAAATCGGGTTGGTCAACTTTAAATTTTTGTGACACCCGTTGCGTCTCTGCCCAATAGCGGATAATACGTTCATACGCCAACCGCACCACATCGGCTTGCTTAGGCAATCCATCGGTAGAGGCAAATTCTGGGTTTGCCAGTTGGTCGGTGAGTGTTTGCACCAAACGGTCTGCCGCCAATTGGGTACTGAGCCAAATCTCGCGGTCACTATTGAGCAGGGTCACTTGTCCAATTTCTTTAAGATACATCCGCACAGGGTCATCTGCCAAAGAAATGGCATCCATGCGGGCGCTATCTTCCTCTGCAGAGTCGTCAAATTCGGCATCAAATTCTTCATCAAGGTCGTCTGGCAAGACATCTTCTAAATCGTCATCTTCAATGACTTCTGGCAAATCATCGTCTTCTATCTCAAAATCATCACCGCTTACTTCTTCAAATTCGCCAGTATCGTTGCTGGCTTGCTGTTTTTTTGCTGGTCTTTTTTTAGCCATGATTTATTTCCCCGTCCGTTGATAAAAAAATTACATTTTCATAGTTTCTTCGATGCCTCTATCAATGGCACCCATCGCTTTTGCCAAATACTTAATCCGTATACGCATTTCGTTAAAAAGATATTCATCCTCCTTTGAATCGAAGTCCGCCAGCATAATTTTATACTCTTGAACTTCTTGTAACAACCGAAATCGGCGTAACCGCAAAGCAGTTAGCAGGCTTTCGCGGATAATTTGTGCTTCTGTCCATTCCACCATCATCAATTTTACGGTGGTCTGAATATCTGCCGAAAAACGGTTATTCAGACGTTTCTTTAATTCGGCACTCACATCATTTTTCATCAATTGGTCGAGTGTATCTTTTAGGCTGGGCGTGATATTCGCCTGCAAATACTCATGGGCTTCATAATCTTGTTGTTCAAGTGCCTCTATAAACAGACGCATCAACACCTGATAATCATTCGCCAAAAAATCACGCGGTAACAATTGAGATAGTTGGTCTTTGAGCAATATTTCGTCATGATTCGCCAAAGACCGTAATTTTCGGTTGATTTGATAATACACCTGTGGCTCTCTGAATAACATCTGCAAACAATGTGCCTCTAGCGAGCGTTCTGTTGAGATTTTTGGCGGTTTATGCAACACCACAGGCGACCAATCATATTCCGATTT
>DAOTUO010000274.1:0-2526 GCA_034436595.1 Anaerolineae bacterium
AAAAATCGGTAGGTCAACCCCATTTATGGGGTTTTGGTGGCGCAGGCAGGTGGTTCACCGCCTGCCAAATCTACGCAAAATCATCAAAACAACTACGGACAAGCCTTGTATGCCGTCCCTACGCCCCACTGCCACTAACGTGGCGTGGCTTGCGGCGGGCTAAAGCCTTAAATCTGTCAAACAGGCAAAATTATACGGGCGGATTAGGCGTAGCCGTATATCCGCCCCCAAATTGAAATGCACCTGTGCTTTGCTACCCACCATCCACCCCCAACGCGCCCATCATGGGGCGAAATTTGAGCGCCGTCTCATCCCATTCTTTACGTGGGTCGCTGGTATGCACAATTCCCGCGCCTGCATACAGCCATGCGCGGTCATATTGGGTCACGCCAGAACGGATTCCCACTGCAAATTGCCCATTCAACGCGCCATCAATCCAACCGATGGGCGAGGCAAACCATCCACGCGGGACGGGTTCTAATTCGCGTATCATCGCCATCGCCACATCTTGCGGGTCGCCACCTAACGCAGGTGTCGGGTGCAATGCCTCGATAATCGGCAAAATGCCCATGGTTTGGCGCAATTCCCCCGTGATAGGCGTGTGCAAATGTTGAATATTACTCAGGGGCATCACGCCTGTTTGCCCCACATCCAACGTGTGTGTGAGGGGGGTGAGCCGTTCTATCAGTTTATCCACCACCAATTGATGCTCATAACGGTCTTTTTCGCTGTGGAGCAATTCATCCGCCAAACGCGCGGTTTCTTGTGCCGATTTTCCACGCCGAATACTGCCCGCCAGTGCCATGGTGTGAATGGTCAGGTCGTCCACATGCGCCAATAATTCGGGCGTTGCGCCATAAAAGGCATGATGGGGACGTGGCTCAAATAAAAATCGGATGGTTTCGGGATATTTTTCTGCCAAAAAGTCGAGGGCGCGGTCAACATCAATGGGGGCATGAAACCGCGCTTCTGCCACGCGGGATAAGACCACTTTTTTGAGCAGACCCGCTTGCATCCCCGCAATCGCCGTATTCAGATTGGCTTCCCACACGGGGTATGGCATGGGATAGGTGAGGTCGGATAGCGCAGGCATATCGGGCAGGGGAGGTATCGGCTTGGCGAGGTCGTCTAATTTTGCCCGTAGCGCCTGTTCTAATTCGCCCATGAGCTGACGCGGCATGTCATCGTCACTGATATGCGTGTTAATCGTTAACCAGCAATCATCACCCATTTTGAGCAGTTGATAGTGAGGCAAAATAAATTGCGCTGGCACAAAATCTGCCCATGCTTCATCTGGGATAAAATCTGCCCGAAACGAAAATCCCCCAAATAGGCGTGGCTTGGCGAATGGCGGGGCAATTCCCGTGCCACTAGCGAATACCGCGTTACTAAACAATTCCCGCGCCTGCGTTTCGATATGCGTAAAACGGTCTTGATACGCCACCAATTCCACCGCCACCCCACACCCCGCCAGCGCGATGTCTTCATGTCCATTTTCCCAATAAAAACGAGGCAATCCGCGGCTATGCGCCAAAAATTGGCGTGGGGAAATATGTGGGCAGGGGAGCGCGTAGCTAATCAACCGCCCATACTGCTCATTGAGCGACACAACGGGCATTTCGTTCCATGTTTCTTCAAAATTATCAGGCAACATATCCCACACTCCGCAATAACATCGGCAACAACGCGCTCATGATGCGATCTGGCTTGGGGTCGTTGGTATACACCCACTGAATCACCACATTATAAATCGCGCCCATCCACCCATGCGCGATGACCTCCACATCCACAGGCTCAATTTCGCCCAATGCGATAGCTTCTGCCAAATAGGTCTGGATGAGGCGTGCGAATTTGTCATTAATTTCGAGTCGTTTTTTCTCGAATACTGTGCCAAGTCCAACCGCCTGCACCAATAATAATTTTGCGGGACGGCGATATTTGCCAAAGGTGTTTAGCACACTTTCTAGCGCCGCTTGCACGCGCCCCATGCCTTCTGCCTCTTGGCTGATGGCTTCGGTCACACGCTTTTCTAGCAAATCGGCAAATTGGTCTACCAATGCCAAAAATAATTTTTCTTTGTTAGGAAAATGAAAGTAGATAGACCCTTTTGAGGTGCGACTCTCTTCTACAATCTCATCGAGGCGGGTGTCATGATAGCCCTTGTTGCTAAAAATATCGAGCGCCGCATCGAGGATGCGCTCCCGTGTGGATTCATTGGCTGGTGTATTATCGGTCATGCGATTTTTATCCCTAGACTGACTGGTCAGTATCGTTATGATACGCCTATCAGATGAAAAAAGGCAGAGTGAATTTTGAGTGATGGATGAGAAGTGTGTGGTTGGATGTGCATTATGCCTGTGGCTCAACAGGCTTTTTTATAACTCACCATTTTGCCATTAACCTCACCCCTAAATCCCCTCTCCATTTTGGCTTATGGAACAACTATTTTGAATTCAAATGATTTTCAAATTTCAATGGATAAGCATTTTCAAGTCAATTATCAGCTTAAAGCACCCCTATCCCCCC
>DAOTUO010000275.1:0-21721 GCA_034436595.1 Anaerolineae bacterium
GGGGCTTGCCATGGCAAGCCCGATTTTTACGGTTGGTTGCGGGGGGTTTGCCATGGCAAACCCGTACATCATGCCTATCTGATCCTAAAAATCGGCAGACCAACCCCATTTATGGGGTTTTGGTGGCGCAGGCAGGTGGTTCACCGCCTGCCAAATCTACGCAAAATCATCAAAACAACTACGGACAAGCCTTATATGCCGTCCCTGCATCCCGAAATTATTTTTTGGGACACAATAAAATTGCTCCCTGTGATATACACGCATTAGCGTAGCCGAAATTTCCCCGCCTGTAAATAATAATCTGATGCCATTCGCTTGCCACACACGCCTATTGTGCGTTATGATTGCATCATGCACAATCAAATGGATATTTGATTAACCATCGTTTACTGAATAAATTTTTATGAGGGATATAGACTTATGAGCAACAACGATATTGTGATTGTATCGGCAACACGCAGTGGTTTGGGCAAGCGCAATGGCTGGTTTAGAGAGACACACCCCGTCCGTTTGGGGTCAGATGTGTTATGTGAAGTTTTGGCACGCGCCAATCTCGACCCCGCTTTGGTCGAACACGTCATTTGGGGATGTGTCTCACAAATTGGCGAACAGACCTTCAATATCGCCCGTAATGTGGTGCTAGATGCGGGATTGCCCATCGAAACACCCGCTACCAGCATAGATTTTCAATGTGGCAGTAGCCAACAAGCCATACACCTCGCGGCGGGGATGATCGCCACAGGGCAAGTCGAAATCGCGGTGGCGGGTGGTGTGGAAAATATGAGTCGTGTGCCAATGGGCAGTAGCTTAGGCATGGATGGTTCACAACCCTTCACTGACCGCATCATGGAACAACACAATATCATCCCACAAGGCATGTCTGCCGACGAAATTGCCCAAAAATGGGGTATTACCCGCGCTGATGTTGACCAAATCGGCTACGAAAGCCACATGCGTGCCACCAATGCCACCCAAAAAGGGTGGTTAACAGGCGAAATCACCCCTCTATCGGGTGTGGATGAGGCGGGAAATGCGGTGATGGTCACACAAGACCAAGGATTTAGACCTTCTGCCAATGTAGAAAAAATGGTGACACTCCAGCCCGCTTTTACGCCTACTGGTGTGACTACCGCCGGCAATAGTAGCCAAATTAGCGATGGGGCGGCGGCAGTCTTGTTGATGACCCGCGCCAAAGCCGAGTCGTTAGGATTAAAACCCCGCGCACGCATCGTCTCGATGGTGACAGTCGGCAGTGACCCACACCTCATGTTGACGGGTCCAATTGGTGCGACCCACAAGGCATTGAAACACGCCAATTTATCCTTTGACCAAATTGACCTGTTTGAGGTGAATGAGGCGTTTGCGGCGGTGGTTGCCATGTGGCGCAACGAATTTAATGCCAATATGGATAAGGTAAATGTGCATGGTGGGGCGATTGCCATTGGGCATCCATTGGGGGGGAGTGGCGCACGCCTGATGACCACCCTCATTCATGCCCTAGAAACACACGACAAGCGATATGGTTTGCAAACCATGTGCTGTGGCGGTGGTATGGGTACTGGCACGATTATTGAGCGTCTATCGTAGGATATATTTTGGGTGGTGGACATATTCTAGTTGTCCGCCACCGTTTTAATACACAAATTCCATTTCGTTGGTGGGAATAAATCCGAGTGCCTCATAAATCGGCTTGCCAAAAATACTGGCATGAAGGCGCACACGGGGGTAACCACAGGCTTTGCAATAGTCTAGCATTATCTCCACCAACTGACGGGCAATGCCCTGCTTACGATGACTCGGCTCGGTATAAACATTACACACATACGGACGCACAAAGGTTATGCCATCTGGCGCGGGAATCCAGTCCATTATCCAAAGCCCAAGCCCTGCCACCACCGTTTCGCCATCACAAGCGACCCACGCGATATATTCTTGTGATATAAGGCGTGGGCGCAACCATTTCTCAAAATGAATATCCATTTGTGTGAGGCTTTCGGGTGTGCCAAAGCCCATTTCTACAAACATTTCGTGACGCTGTTGAATAATCGCGGTCATATCGTCACTGGTGGCACGGCGAATCGTTATTTCTGTCATACTATCTTATCCCCCGATATACGAGAACAATATCTCGGTGATGGGTAACGGAAAATCTATTCCCCGATACACATACCCGCTAGAGGTCGAAATCCGTATCACCAAATTGATGGCAGTGGCGGTGGGCGAAATTTGTACCACCTGATAAAAACTGGTCGCAGGGGCTAATTCCCATTCCGCTTTGCCATCTACCACAAATTCCACCAGATTATCGGGGGCATTGAGTACCTCCCATTGCAAGAAAATAGTGTTTTCTTGCCCTTCAACCGCGCCGACCGCGACATAGACCAATTCTGGCTCGCCTCGTGTGTTATAACTAGGTTCTTGGGTCACGGTGGCGATTGCGCCGCCAGGGGTCATCATGACATTGGGCGTAAGGCTTGCCATAGGGACAAGCACGACTGCCACATTATCCCCCAAAGTCACATTGTTATCTGCCCACACAATTTGTCCCGTACTTACCCCATAGCGTGAGACGGAGAGGTAACTGTTATCGGCAGGTAGACCGATAAAAATTTGATTATCGGCATGTATTTTTAGCCCGTTCACCAAGAAATTGGCAACTTGCCCTTCTGGGACATTGATGAGTACCCCTGGTGGCATCCCCGAACAGGCGGTTTCGTGGGTGGCGTGGATATTAAAGGCTTGCATGGGCGCACCATATCCCTCTGGGATTTCGTTGATAGGGGGAATCGTGAGTTCTACCCCGCCATATAACACAATTTGTACTTGCTCATCGCTCTCGGCGGGTAAATCGGCATGAACAGAAAAAACGGCTATGCCCCACATGCCACTATTAGGCGCAAGTGGTGAGGCTGTTAGGGTATCAAATTCGCCAATTGGCAAGGTGTCGCCCAATTGCCCAAAACTGAGTGCGCTATCATTCAGATAGGCTTCCACCGATTGATTGGCAATACAAACAGACTCATCTGCCATATTGTCGCAGATGTCTGATACGGTTTGTTGGATTTCCATAAAAGTGGCGCAAAAATCTTGTGAGGTATCTTCTTGTGCCAAAGTTGGCAAAATCCCAATGAAAAACATCACCGATAAACTAATGAAGCCATAATGGAATTTGCGAAAGTGTGTATATAACGTAGCCATTTTATTCCTCAAACAGACTAATAACTGATTACTAGCGTATCATGGGGCGGGTATTGCTTCAATAAAAAAGTAAAAATTTGTTATAAGGCGTGCCATATTTATGCTATGATTGCATGAGTGACTTCTCTAATACAAGGGGATAAAATGCCTAAACAATACTTATACCTAACCCTATGGACTTTTTTGATAGTGATGATGTTCTCACCCGTTAGCGCACAAGAGTTACAAGTCATCATCCATATACCCAGTGATGAGAATTTCCCCAATCCAGAAAGAGGATTTTATCATCAAGATGCGCCTATGTGGTTAGAAACGGAACTAGAGCCACAATATACCGAAGATTTACGCCCCTTGCGTGATGATGGTGTGAGCATGGTGCGGTTTTATTTTCTGATAGATGAATTCACTGATGCACCGATTTCTGATGAGGCACTTGCCTATATCCAAGCCCAATTTGAGGTGGTGCGCGGGGCGAGATTGAAGATGATTCCGCGCTTTGCCTACAATTTCCCACAAGGCGACGAATATCCTTATCAACACCCAGATGCGCCCCTGGACATTGTGCTAGCGCATATCGCCCAATTAACCCCCATTTTGCAAAATAATGCTGATGTGATTGCTTTCATGGAAATTGGCTTTGTCGGCGCATGGGGAGAATGGCATAGCTCTACCAACCATTTAGTGGACGAACAAACCGGCATTAATGCCAATTCGCAGGCGATTACCACCGCTTTGCTACAAGCCTTGCCCCAAAATCGCATGATTGCCATGCGATATCCGCCCTATAAACAACAACTCTATGGCGACCAATCCCTCGCCCCAGACCAAGCCTTTTCTGGCACGCCACAAGCCCGTATGGGGGCGCATAATGATTGCTTTTTGGCATCTAACACCGATTGGGGGACATATTCAGAAGATGAATCCATCCGCCAAGCGCAAAAAGCCTATTTGCATGAGGATAATCGCTATCTGCCACAAGGTGGCGAGACGTGTAATGACAATGAAGAGGCACAACCGTATATCCATTGTGAGGATGCCTTGCGGGAGCTGGAATATTTGCGTTATAGCGTCCTTAACCGCGATTATCACCAAACTGTATTGGCATTATGGGAAGAGGAAGGTTGTTATGATGCTATTGCCATGCGACTCGGTTATCGGATTCGGTTGATACAAACCCAATTACCCGCCCAAATTGGCGCGGGTGAGACATTGAATATGACCATCACCCTCCAAAACGATGGTTTTGGGAGTATCTATAACCCACGTGGATTTGAAATTATTTTGCGATTATCAGATGGAACAGATTATCGTTTTCCGATGCAAACGACACATGACCCGCGCTATTGGTTGCCAGATTTAGGCGAAATTACCCTGCCCATCTCTATTCCCTTACCCGTTGATATGCCACAAGGCGAATATGCCGTATTTATCAATTTGCCAGACCCCTTATTATATGATATACCAGAATATAGTATCCGTTTGGCAAATGCGGGTATATGGGAAGCCGAAACAGGTTTGAATTATTTAACAGTGCTGTCAATAACTGCCAATTGAGGATTTTATAGAATGACGATTTATTTTTATAGCGCCCTAGAATCGCTGTATGGTTGTTTTTCTAATTTCTCGTCACATGGCTTTGAGATAGATGGTGTTTATTATAAGACCAGTGAGCATTATTTTCAGGCGAAGAAATTTAAGCAGTCGCCAGAAGATATGCAAGCTGTGATTCGGGCTTCTTCACCAAAACTTGCCGCCAGCATAGGCAGAGACCGCAAACGCCCTTTAAGACCCGATTGGGAATCGGTCAAAGACGATATTATGCGCCAAGCTGTCCTCGCAAAATTTGATACCCATGCCGATATTCGCGCTATTTTGTTAGATACAGGCGATGCACCCATCGTTGAAAATGCCCCCACAGATTATTATTGGGGTTGTGGGTCAAAAGGCACAGGCAAAAATATGCTTGGCATCATTTTGGTCGAGACACGCGCCATTTTACGCGAAAAATACTCGCCTAAAGACTAGACTTATCAGAAGGCACTTCCCGCGTCATGCAATGAATCGCGCCACCGCCATTGATGCCCACTGAGCAATCTATCGGTATAATCTGATAGCCAGTGGCGTTTTCTTCATAGCGCCGAATGGCAATATCATCGCTATTCGATTTGTAAATTGGGACAAGGATTCTGTCATTGACCGTGAGCGCGTTGGTATATGACCGCCGAATGGGATACACCAGCCAATTCAAAAATAACGGTGGGGTGGGCATTTCGATGATATGATATTTTTCCCCTTTGGCGTTGGTCTCTGACTTAAAAATCTGCATCACCGTGTCGAGTCGTGCTTCATCCCACCGTGAACTCGGTGTAGAGACCATGACCGTTTGCGCGTTGAGCAGTTTCATCAACAAATCAATATGCCCTGTGCGCTCAATTTTCATGCGTGGGGTGATGATGAGTTTGTCATAATCCACCACGCTATGCAGATAGGCTTCTAATTCTGCGCGTGACTCAAATTGCGGGTTAGCTTTGAACACCTTATCCGTCATGAACAGTGTGCCAGCGCCATCGGTGAGAAAATTTCCCCCCTCTGTATGAAAATTGAGCAATTTCAACGGAATTTGTGTGTGTTCAGACCAGCCTATGGGCATGGCGTTATCGCGTTCTTGCGGATAAAACGGTAAGTGGTCATAAATTGCTTTGACCCCACCGCGCATACCATCGGCATCATAGCCGAGCATCGGACCATAATCGCGTATCCACATATCATCGGTGGGCAATATAATAAATTTGACACGATGGGCAAAATCCCCCAAAAACCCGTGTGTTTGCAAATATGTCCATATTGCCCGCGCCCACCAGTCGCTAGGGACGGCGATATGCACCTCTGCTACGGGGATGATACCCGCCACCATAGTGGCATGTAGTGACCAAATGCGCGGATAAAAAATACACCAGCTCATGAGGACAGCTTCTTGGCGTTCCCATTGGGCAATCAGACGGATTTGGCTAGTCGGTTGGGTGGGCAGTGGGGCAGTGGGGACGGATAAAATAAGCGGTGTGCTGTCTTGGATAATGGTGGCGGTGGCAGATGGCACTAACCGAAAACGGGTTAGGAATGTGGCGATTTGTGCCGATGAATGGGGAGGGTTTTGGTCATAGGATACGGGATACAGGGCGCGATAGACCACATTGAATACCTGTTTCACCCCGATAGGGTAGCGCCGTCTCCATAAGGGATAGGGGATATAACCAAACCGCAACGGAAATTCTCGTGCCATATGATTTTTGTCCTGTCATGTAGAAATGTAAGGTGTTGTGCCTGCCTATTGTACCCCGTCTAAATGAAAAAAAGCCACCTCCTCGAATGAGGGCGATGGCTAGTAAAGAATCTCACCAAAAACTAGTGTGGGAGTTCGGGTGTGATTTTTCTGATTAACGTCCTGTGATAGGATTAAGTCAGGCGGTTATAATATTCGACCACCAACTGAATTTGCACAGGGACCATTACTTCACGCTGTTCTGGCAAACGGAGCATAGACACGCTACGCGCATCTCTGTCTACTTGCAAAAACGAAGGTGCGACAATGCCACCTTGGTCAATAAGTTCGACCAAATGCACATTATTCCGCATTTTTTCTTCGAGTTGAACAACATCGTTCACACGCACTTGGTAAGATGGCAAATCGAGACGCTTGCCATTGACCATAATATGCCCATGGACAACCATCTGACGTGCCGCCCAAATGGTTGCGGCAAAGCCAGCGCGGTAAACAATATTATCTAAACGACGTTCGAGCAAGGTCAACAAGTTTGCACCTGTACGACCGGGCATCTGGGCGGCTTTTTTGTAGTAGTTACGCAATTGGCGCTCGCGCACATTGTAGATGAACGACAATTTTTGCTTTTCATCCAATTGCATACCATAGTCGCTACGACGACCAGAACGGAATTGCTTTTCTTTACCATGGTCGCCGGGTGGATAGGCGCGTTTTTCGAGAATTTTCTGATATTTGGCGCGTGGGATTAAAATCTCACCAAAACGCCGTTGTACTCTGGCTTTAGGTCCGTGATATGATGCCATAACCGAAAAATAATCCTTATTTTGTCTAATCAAAAACGGGGAAGTCTAGTAACCCGCTTTTATTGGCTGATGGTCGGAAATATGGCTTATTTTACACGATTAACCCGTTTTTACCAGTGTGGATTCCTGCTCATCACTGTCCAACACCGCCCTTTATCGCTATGACAACCCACTGCCAGATAATTCTCTGCGAATGAACGCTCAAAAGCCTCTGCGATGGTATCCTGCCAACGGATGGCGAGTGGCTTAGCCTCTAATTTTAGCCGATTGATGTCATACGGAATTTCGATGAAGCGATAGTCATTTTGGACGGGATTTTTGGCAATCACAGGCTCGCCATTGGCGCTCATGACCAAAAAATCTTCATCGGCAAAATCGGTGAGGGGGGATATATAGGCTTCACCGTGTGATAAGGTTTGCACGCGGGGCGCATGTAAGTGCCACATCACCTCAATGCGATGCGTCCGCATCCCACGATTGAGGTCATCTTGCAACGAATCGCCATAAAAATCGGGGATGAAGGCTTGCCCCGTTGCGCCCAATTTATGCAGGTTAAAGCGCGAATTTTTATGTTGTAGGGGGTCAAATGTCCAGCCAATGGTATCGTAGCCATGTGCCAATGCCCAATCGCGTTGCGCGAGTTTGATTCCCAAGCCAATCGCTTGCCGTTGATACTCTGGCATGACGGCGGTTTGATGCGACCATAAATAATAGTTATCTGCGCCTTTGCGACCAATCACCGCCAAGCCATAGCCGATGACCTCGCTATCTAAAATCGCGCCGATGACCATGCCCCCCGCGTGGATAACGGCTTGGAGCATATTCACGGCAATAATGGAGCGTTCATCACGCCCCCACGCCGCCATTTGGATGTCTATGGTGCGGTCTAATTCGGGTACAGTGAGCAATTCACGATATTCGATGGTCATAGGGGTTAATCTCTTTGTTGGGATGGTGGCTCGTATAATGCAAGTTAGCTTTTAAATACAGAGTATCTTTTGTGGCTGACCTACGCGCTTTGCGCTAGTCAGCCAGTACATCCCACAAAATAGGCAGAATTGTACTGTCTGACTAGAGGCGTTAGCCTCGTATGTCAGCCATAAAATGAAAAAATATTTTACATCGCCAGTGCGCCATTACAGCATATCGGCATTATTTCGGCAATACCAAATTCATCGCCTCTAGCACATTGCGGACGGGCAATAATTCGATGCCTTTGGGCAATCCATCCACATTGCGCCGTGAACGGGGGATGAGCGCCCGTTTGAAGCCGATTTTTGAGGCTTCGTTGAGCCGTAACGCCAATTGGCTCACGGCACGCACCTCGCCACTCAACCCGATTTCGCCTATCATCACAATATCGGCGGGGAGGGGTTTGTCAGTATAGCTAGAGGCGAGCGCCATAGCCATCGCCAAATCGGATGCGGGTTCATCCACACGCAATCCACCGACCACATTCACAAAAATGTCTTGTTCGTTCAAGCGCAAGCCCGCCCGCTTGGTCATCACCGCACTAATCAGCAATAAGCGGTTCAAATCTACACCATTGGGTGTCCTACGGGCATTACCAAACGATGTTGGGCTGGTGAGTGCTTGCACTTCGACCACCAACGGGCGCGTGCCTTCCATTGTGACGGCGATGGCAGACCCCGGTGCATTGACCACGCGCTCCGCCAAAAATACCTCTGACGGATTGGGGACTTCGACCATGCCCGCGCCTTGCATTTCAAATACACCGACCTCACTGGTCGCGCCAAACCGATTTTTCACACTCCGCAATAAGCGAAAGGCTTGGAATGGGTCGCCTTCCAGATACAACACGGTGTCTACAATGTGTTCTAGCACTTTTGGACCCGCGATACTGCCTTCTTTGGTCACATGCCCCACTAAAAACACGCTGATGCCACTGGATTTTGCCAATGCCTGAAGCCGCGATGCACATTCACGCACTTGACTGACCAATCCAGGGGAAGAATCGAGTTCTTCTGCATATACGGTTTGGATGGAGTCTATGATGAGAATTATCGGATTCACACTTTTCACATGCTCCAAAATCGTGTTTAGATTGGTCTCTGTGAGCAAAAATAAATCTTCGGCAGTGAGCGATAAACGGTCTGCACGCATTTTGATTTGTCTGGCAGATTCTTCGCCACTGACATAGAGTACCGTCCCTGTTTCGTTGGCGAGTGATGCCGATACTTGTAGTAACAACGTACTTTTGCCGATACCGGGTTCCCCGCCGATGAGGGTGATGCTCCCTGGGACAATGCCACCACCCATGACACGGTTAAATTCTGCCACAGGCACAAAAAGGCGTTCTTCTTCGGTCATATCGGTCTCGCGCAGGCGTTGTGGTTTTGAGCGCATCGTGCCGACTGTCTGCCTATTTTGTTTCACAGCGCCCGCTTTTTTGACCTCTTCGATGACCTCTTGCATGGTGTTATATTCGCCACAATTGGGGCAACGTCCCATAAAACTGGTCGTTTGCTTGCCACAATTGCTACACACAAATTTTGAGCGTGTCTTTGCCATTTTCGCCTCACTTTAATGAACGTCTGTGCTATCTAGTATAGCATTATTTTTGTACCAAACCAATAAACTCTCTTTTCACATCCATCAGATAGTGCTATGCTAAGGATTGCGAAAAATGACGGATATAAACGAAAGACCCTCATGCCCAATCAATCACCCGATATTTTACTCATTATATTAGATACCCTGCGCCGTGACCGCGTTTCTGCCTATGGTGGCATACCCACTATCACACCCGCATTAGATGCGTTTGCAGAAGGCGCAACCCTGTTTGACCGTGCAGTTTCCCCCGCCCAATGGACTGTTCCCTCGCACGCCTCGATGTTTACAGGGGTATATCCTAGCACGCATCAGGTCACACAAGCCAATCACCGTTTATCGGGGAGTTACCCCACCCTCGCAGAAATTTTGCAGGTGGGTGGGTATAAAACCATCGGATTTTGTAATAATCCACTCGTAGGTGTGTTGGACACAGGACTCACACGCGGTTTTGATGAATTTTATAACTATGCCGGTGCGGCGGTGAATCGTCCGCAGGATGTGAGCAAAAGCCAAATTCGGCAGACAGTCTCGCGTACATGGGGGAAATTTGCCACCCGTGTGAGCAATACATTCGCCCATTCCGACTTTTTATTCCGCACATCTTTGCACCCGCTTCTCACGCCCATTTGGACGCGCAGTATTCATTATAAGGGTCACACGCAAAATTCGGTGGATGACCTCATCGGCTATATGCAAGCCGAACATGCCGATAGTGAGCGCAAACCGCTATTCACCTTTCTGAATCTGATGGGCGCACACACGCCCTATCGTCCGCCACAGGATGTTATCAAACAGGTGGCGCGGGATATTTGGGATGACAAGCAGGCGTATGCGTTTATGCGCCAATTTAATGCCGATGCCGCGCGTTGGGCATCGCCCGTATCTGACCCATTGAGTGCCTTTGAGCAAACGGTCTTAGACGGATTTTATACCGCAGAAGTCGCCCATCAAGATGCCCAATTGGGGCGGTTATTGCGCTATTTAGAAGATTCTGGCACGTTGGATAACACGATGGTCATCATCGTCGCCGACCACGGAGAAGGGCATGGCGACCACCTATTTTTTGGACATAGCTTTGTGGTGTATCAAGAATTGGTGCATGTGCCACTCATCATCCGCGCCCCACACATGCCCGCCAAACGAGTAACAACCCCTGTTAGTACACGGCGCATTTTCCACACTGCCCTCGATTATGCCAATATCGCCCCACCATTATCAGACGATGACCCCAACGGCGATACACACGCCCTATCATTGGCGCGTGCCACCAATGGTTTGCCCGATACCGAAGGTGGCATGGCATTTGCAGAGGCATTTCCGCCAAACACGCTACTCAATATGATTAAGCATCGCAATCCCGCCCATGTGGAGCATTTTCGTCTGCAACTTATACGGCGCGGGGCATATCATGCTGACCATAAACTGGCAACCGTTGGCGATTCGGTGGAGGGCGTGTTCAATATCGCCCAAGACCCCGCCGAAAGGCATAATGTGGCGGATGAAAATCCGATTATCACCCAACAGCTACAAGCCAATCTGAAACAATTTGTGCGTCAATCGGAGCAACAGCGTGCCGATGTCCCTCAATTTGGGCGTGAAGATGAGGCGGTATTAGAAAATTTACGCGCATTAGGATATATCGAATAAGCCCATGCAAAGAGTATTTTTCCCCAACCAATTGCGATATTTACTCGCTATCTATAGCGCCATTGCCATCCTCTATTTATTTGCCACACCCGTCTTAGAAGCACCAGACGAAATTTATCATGTAGCGATGATAAACTATGTGGCAAATACAGGTGAATTGCCTGTGCAAATACTGGGCATTGATACCGATTATAAGCAAGAAGGCAGTCAACCACCCCTCTATTACCTCATCACAGGATTTTTAACCCGTTGGATTGACCGTAGCGATTATGACCAATTGCGCCTGTTTAATCCACATGCCAATACAGGGCAGGCGGAATTATTGGGCAATAAAAACCGTATCGTGCATGAACCCACATCCGCCCAAAATATGGTCTATGTGGCACGATTTTTTAGCCTGATATGCGGGGTTATCACTATTTTTGCTGTGTATCAATCGGCACACCTATTCGCCCCAAAAATAAAGTCATTACCCCTATTTGCCACTGGGCTAGTGGTATTTAACCCACAATTTTTGTTCATCAGCACCGCCGCCAATAATGATATTTTGGTGATTATGTTCAATACGGTGTCGTTATGGCTCACACTCAAAACAGTGCGTGACGGATTCGATACCCGCCGTAGCCTAATTCTTTCCATCTGCATCGCACTCGGCACAATTAGCAAATTGAGCGGATTGGTGATGGTGATTGTGACGGCGCTCACGGGTCTGTATGTAGGGATAAAACGGCGGGATTTGCGCGGATTGGTCATCCTTGCCGTGTTGATGGCGGGGATTTGGGGCATATTAGGTGCGTGGTGGTATATCCGCAACATTACTCTGTATGACGAATTATTCGGCACAGGCATGATGCTCACCATATTCGGCGGACGGAGTGCCCTCACACCCGATGAGTGGATTCGGACGATGCTCAACGAATTTGGCGGGTTGCGTTGGAGCTATTGGGCGGTGTTTGGCTGGTTTAATATCATCACATGGAAATGGATTTATGCCGTCATTGATATTGTGTCGCTGGTGGCGCTGGTCGGATTTATTCCGTTTGTATGGAAAATTCGGCGCGATGGTGCCATCCGCGAAAGTACGGCTATCGCGGGTCTGATGCTCACCATCGGCACACTCAGTTTTTTGAGCTGGACAACCCAGACCACAGGCTCACAGGGACGCTTGCTTTTTCCGTTTATCGCCCCAGCCAGCATTTTCTTGGCGGTGGGGTTGATGCAACTCAAAATCCGCCCCCAGTGGGTACTTGCGCCATTGGTGATTTTTGCCGTGATTCAACCGCGTTTTATTATCCAGCCCAATTATGATTTTCCCCCCATTGTAGACGCGCTTCCGAGCGATGCGGTTGGGGTGTATCGGGTTTTTGACCACATTGAGTTTGTTGGGTATCAATTAACCCCTAACCGATGGGATGCAGGTGGTGAAATTCCGATTACGGTGTATTGGCGACCACTTGCACAATCGGATAGGGATTATAGCCTAGCGATTACGGCGATTTTGCCAGATTTATCGCCCATTGCATCGGTCAATACCTATCCAGGGTGGGGGAGTATGCGAACAACCACATGGCAGACGGGCGTAATCTATGCCGATTCTTATGTGTTACAGCTTCCAGAAAGCCTATCAGCCATTGGTGATATTCAGTTATTGGTCAGTTGGTGGAAATATCCAGAAGGCGATTATCTACTGGTTACAGATGAGAATGGTCGCGCCTCACGCGATGTATTGATTTTTGCAGGGGGGATTAATACCGTGTCGTCACCGACATTGCCAAATATGACCCCCGCCGAGAAGATTGTTTTTGGCGATATGTTCCGTCTGGTGGGGCATACATGGGCAGACAATACCCTATCGCTGATGTGGGAAGTGCTAACCCCTCCAGATAACGCCTATACCGTATTCGCGTTTGCGTTGGCAGATAGCGATTCTGAACGGGTGGTGGTTGGGCAGGGCGATAACATCCCACCCATGTCCACGCAATTTTACCGTGTGAGGGAACAATTTTTGACCTTACACACCATCAATCCCGCCGAAAATCTTGATTCGGGGACATATCCGTTGTATATCGGGTGGTATCGTGACAATATCCGTCTGTCGGTGGATGCACCCGATAATATGTACGCGGTGGATAGCCTAATTATCCCCTAAAAATAAAATAGGTGTTGGACGGCATTATGCAAATGGCGAGACATAGGGACGATATACGCACTGCGTACTAATCGTCCCGTACAGGTGATAAGGATTTTGGGTGTGTACGGGCGGATGTAGGGACGACATTCTTATCGTCCATTAGCCTCAGATATCCGCCCTATGCTGATGCAAAAATGTCAACATGCCTTAGTCAGCCACAAAATCATTGAAAGTTACTATCGGCGTTTTTTGCGTGTTTGAATCAGAAATGCCACTACTGTCACGCCCAAACCACCCCCCAATAACACACCTTGTATCAAGGGCAGACTAGTATCTTGTGTCACAGTGGCGATAACCGCGGTACGATGGCTATCGGCTATGGGGAGTGCCTCATCTGCTTCGGTCAAATTTTCGTGACAATCGGTACAAGCGACTGTGAAGGCTTCTGCCTGATGCCCAGTGGGGCGCAAATTGCCACTCACAAAATGGTCTACATCCAACGCTTCGGCATGATAATGACAATCCACACACTGTTGGTCGGGATGGGTGATATGCGAATAGGACTCCTCAACCGTCTCATGACACGATGTGCATAACGCTTGCGAATTTTCTGCTAATAACTCCGATTGGTGTGGGTCGTGGCATGAGATACAGGTGATGTCTGCGGTGCTATGAGCGCCTTGTTCCCACTCGTTATAAGTGGTTGTATGACAATCGGCACAGACCTCCCCGCCGATTGTCGCCACTTGGCTAGGTGGATGGTCTAGCGGGGTATCGCCATGACATGCCACACATGCCACACCTGCTTGTTGGTAGGTTTCTGTGCGTGGTTCATAGCCAGTGGTATGGCACGCGAGGCAGGTGGGGTTACTGCGCTGGTCAAACCATGCCGTTTGAAATGACTCGTTGCTATAGGCTTGAGCATGGGATGTGAATTGCCATTCTACCGCCACATCGAGATGGCAACTTTGGCAATCTTCGGGCGCGGTTGTGGGTATAGGTAGTGGGGTTGGTTCTTGTGCCATGACCAAACCAGCCGTCATCAGCAGTAGCCCAATGACGATAAAAATGACGATTTTTTGTGTGTGCATCCTAGCGCCTGCCTTTTATCCTGCTATGCCAAAATGGTCATAGGGGCAGGTTGGTTATATCATGCGCCTATGACCTGTGAAACTGGGTTATGGGGATTTATTTTTCTAGCGTGAAACCTGCTTTTTCCCACGCGCCTGTGCCACCACTCAACACGCGGACATTTTCGTATCCGAGTAGGCGAAGGGCGACCATTGCCATCGTGCTACGGTGGGTGGGGTTGTCATAAACCACCAGTGGCATATCGGCGGGCAATTCTGCCAGACGACTCATGACATCGGTGAGAGGAATATGGACTGCGCCCAAAATATAGCCATTGCCATATTCGCCATCGGTGCGGACATCCACCAACATCGGCGGATTTTCGACCAACTCGACACTTAAATCGGCGGCGCGGACGGTCCAATAGCCTGTGGGGATAGATTTCATAAAGTCGTCTACAACTGCGAATACATCTTCATTAAAGGTTGGGGCGGTTGTCGCTTCGACCACGACCACATCGGTGCTAACGGGATATTCAGAACTTGCCCAGGTGCCAAAACCCGCCAACATACTGCGGACATTGGTATAGCCAAGCAAATTGAGCGCCATCATTACAATGGCAGAACGGTGTCCGCTACCGCAATAGACCACGATAGGCGCATCCAAATTGGGAAGCAAGTCGAGATGGTCGGTGATTTCGTTTAGAGGGATATTGATGGCGTTGGGGATAAATCCTTCGACAAATTCATCAGATGTACGCACATCTACTAGCGTCATTTCTGTATTGGCATCTATTTCGGCTTTGAGCGCATCAATTCGCACCGCATTGAATGTCTGTGGCAATTGACCAAAATAGTCTGTGAGCATCACTGTCATATCAAATTCGGGTTCTGGTGCTACGATGGGGTTATTGCCCGCCACCCAGCCATTGAATCCGCCAGACAAGTTTTTGACATTGGTATAGCCCAACAAATTGAGCAAAACGGCGGCGATGCCACCACGAATCCCAACACCACAATAGACCACGATGGGCGCATCTTTATCGACAGGTAATTGGTCTTGGCTCACCCAAAAATCGTTAATCCAAATATGTTGTGCGCCTTCAATATAACCCGCACTCGTTATTTCATCGGTAGTACGCATATCGAGCAATACGGGAGGGTCTTCGACCAGTGCCACTGCTAAATCGGCGGGGGAGATAAGTGCATAGCCTTGTGGTAATTCGGTCAGATAGGTATCCACAGCAGAAAATACGGCTGGCTCAAATTCTGGTGCGGTAGTAGGTTCAATGATGAAGGAATCTAGGCTCACCGGGAGGTCTTCTGCCACCCATGCGTCAAACCCGCCCCAGAATGTTTTGACATCGGTATAGCCCAAAATTTGTAATGAGGTCGCCGCTAAGATTGCCCGTGAGCCACCTTTACAGATAATCACCATTGGCTCATCTAAATCTGGCAACATCGCCAAATTTTGGGTGAGGGTGCGAATGGGGATATTCACTGCGCCTGCGATATGCCCTGCTTCATATTCGGCTATTTCGCGGACATCTACGAGCAAAATATCGGGATTTTCGATAAGAATGGTGTTGAAATCTGCCAAACGCACCACATTATAACCTTGTGGCAAATTGGTGGCATAGTCTTCTAGCCGATTGGTTAAAGCGTCATCTTGTGCGGCAACAATCCCGCCACCAAAGATGAGTAGTGCAAAACTGAGTAGTAAAATAAGTTTTTTCATGACACGCTCCTAATGGTTAGACAATTTTTTTATCAGAGGGGCATCATGCCGATGTCCCTCTGGTGACGACTAGGTTGGTTATCATCCGCCCCAAAAGTCAGTGGGTTCTGGGGTGACTTCTGGTGTATTTTGTGGCACAGGCTCGCCCCAAAAGTCGGATGATTCGGTTGGGATGGGCGTTGCCACAGGCTCGCCCCAAAAGTCGGATGATTCGGTTGGTGTGGGGGTTGCCACCGGTTCGCCCCAAAAGTCGGTGGATGTATCGGCTGGCGATTCGGTCTCAATAGGTGTTGCCGATTCATACCCCGCTGGCAATAGGGGTGCGCCATCCACAATAATATTGATATTGGCGGCACGTTCCGATTCCACCACCTTATCTATCGTGAGGAATAGCGCATCGTTGCCATGACACGAGTCGCAGGTGGCGTTTTGTGGCGTATTCCGTTGGATGTTATGCGGGGTTGCCAACATCCATGTGGGGCGATTATCAAAATTGGGCAATAAATTATCGCCATAAAAACTGAACGAATCGCGGTCTATGGGGACATGCCGTACTGTCACATAGCGATAGGGACGTTCTGCGCCTTGCAAATCGTTTCGCCCCAAATAAAAGCCCATATCGTGACTCTCTACACTAAAGAACGGCACACCATCATCGGTTTGCTCTACATGACAATTGGTGCAATTGGTATATTCGATGCTATGGCACGATTGGCACGATAAAATTTCTGTACCATGAATTTCGTGTTGCTCAATGCCAGACCCAACGCCGATTTCGTCTTGATGACACGATTCGCAACTGGGTTCTGCTACGCCGTCATAACGATGGTCTGCGGTAATGCCAATACCGTGAATTTCGTCTGCGGTATGACAATCGGAACAGCTCATGCGGTTGCGGAAGTGAACATCGCTGGGGAAGCCTTCATTTAAGCCAAAATATTCATTTTTCACACGGCTACCATGACAGGCGGTGCATGTTTGGCTCATGGGTGGGGTTTCTACATAATTATGACCATCCAATAAGCCACCACCCACCGAAAATGGTTGGCTAATATGGCAGTCGCCACAGGTCGTATGACATTCGTTACAATGGCTGGCTTCCATATCTTCTAAAACGGGATGATTTTCTGGCACACTGCGTTCATAGAGTGCGGTATCATACCCCGCAAGCGTGCTGTGCAAGCTGTTGAGGCTGGCGGGTGTGACATCGGTATGACATGACCCGCAGGTCTCTGCATTTTGGGCAGGGCGCTCATTCATATCGGTGTGTGCGAGCGTCATATCATTAACTGCCTGTCCACCATGACATTGGGTGCAGTTGATGAGTGAATGTAGGTCTTGCGAATACGTTTCCGCGTCAATCCAGACGCGCTCCCATGCCGCCATTGGTGGCACGGACCCCCCTCAGCCAGGTCCTTCGCTGATGGATGCGACCACCTCTTCTTCGACAGCCAATACTTGGAGCGTTTCGCGGTTGATATGACACTCCAAACAGGCATTATCGGTGAAGGGGGGGACAACAGAGGCGGTTTGCGATGCTTGTCTGGGCGGAGTAGCATAGACCACTCCCACCGCTTGCGTCAAAATGCCCGCACCAATGAGGATGATGCCAATGACAAAAAATAATAGGCTATAGAGAGATTTCATCCAATCACACCTTTCTGAAATGGCGATAGATGTCACTTACCCTCATTATGGTGGATGTTAGGTGTCTTGTGATGTTTATAATGTCATGGAAT
Organism: Anaerolineae bacterium; assembly: GCA_034436595.1. Classification (GTDB taxonomy): domain Bacteria; phylum Chloroflexota; class Anaerolineae; order Aggregatilineales; family Phototrophicaceae. The sequence continues at coordinate 18,181 of DAOTUO010000275.1, forward strand.
GATTGTGAAAAAGATAACGTTCCAATATGCGAATATTTCAGGGGATGAATATAGATTTATTTGGGATGGTAGGGATATTGATGATATCCCTACCACAATGTCAATTATTCCCCGACTTGCCACAGACGCACCGTGTTATCGCCACTGGCAGAGGCGAGTAATGTGCCTGCGGGGTTAAATGCGAGCGATAACACGGGTTTTTCGTGACCCATGAGGGTATTCACGGCTTGTTCTTTGGTGGCGGCTGTATCGCTAAAAATCTGATGTAAATACCACAGGCGCACCACATTATCACGCCCACCAGTAGCAATGAGCGACGAATCGGGACTAATTGCTACCGAATCTGCGCCTAGCCAATGGGCATCTATACTGCCATATAGCCCGCCATCGAGCGCATCCCATAATTTGACCGACATATCTTTGCTGGCAGAGGCGATAAGTGTCCCGGGTGTATTAGTTTTGATGTCCCGTACCCAATCGTCATGTCTACCAAAAACCGCCCCTGCGGTTTCGCCACGCACATCCCATAGGCGCAGGGTATTATCCCAACTGCCAGAGATGAGGATATGCCCGCCCATCGCAAATGTGACACTGGTGACTTCGCGCTCATGTCCTGTAAAGGTGTGTAGGGCAACTTTTTCTTGAATATCCCATACCATGACTGTGCCATCTGCGCCTGCTGTGGCAAGTGTGCGGTTATCTGGGCTAAAGGCAACGGCTTCTACCGACCCAGTATGCCCTCTGAGTGTGGCTATTTCGGTCACACCCTCTATCAGGTTGCTGGTATCCCATAATTTAACGGTGGTATCTGCCGAGACACTTGCTAGTACCCGCCCATTGGGACTAAATGCCGCCCCTTTGACATGCCCACTATGCCCCGTGAGGGTGTATTTGGGATTCCCGCCAAATTGCCCGACATAGAGACGAATCCCTTCGGCATGGGCAATCGCCAGAGTCGTGCCATCGGGCGACCATAGCACTTGGGTAATCCAACCACACCGTACTTGGGTGAGTTCTATGACTTGCTGGGCATTATCTACAGAGATAGCTTTCCGCATAAGAATTTGTCCTATAACCATACAAAATATTTTCACTCTATTATGTCACAAACTACCTTATTCGCCAACAAATTGTTATAATGGTTGGATGAAAATCTTGTTAAATGCACATCTATTGTCATCACAATTGGGTTATCGTAGCGCGGGTATTCATGGGTATATTTATAATACACTCGCCCAAATTGCCAAAATCGCGCCCGATGATTGGTCATTCACGGCGTTTGTCGGTGCAAAAAATCCACATACGTTTGATGATATAACGCTTGCCTGTGCGGGTTGGGATACGACCGCGCCACTCAAACGGATTGCGTGGGAACAAGCCATGCAACCGTTGCGACTGCATGGTGGCGATTTGCTTCATTCGATGACATTTGTATCGCCGTTGATATTGCCAATCAAAAGCGTGGTCACGGTGTATGACCTGAGCTTTGTTCACTATCCACAGGTGCTATCGGCTTCACGGCGGTTATATTTGCGGATGTTCACCGCCCTAAGCTGTCGGCGGGCAGAACGGGTGATTGCTATCTCAGAGAGTACCGCCCGCGATGTTGCCACAACCTTTGGCATATCCCCAGATAAAATTGATGTGGCGGCGTGTGGCTATGATGCAACGCGGTTTTATCCCATAGATAAAAAAGTGGTGGCAGATTTTAAGGCACAAAAAGGCTTACCAGACCGATTTTGGTTGTTTGTTGGCACACTAGAACCGCGCAAAAATTTGACCACGCTCCTCGATGCTTATGCGATGTTACCGGTATCTCAGCGCCTGCCGTTATTACTTGGCGGGGGCAAAGGCTGGCTTTATGATGATATTTTTGAGCGTATCAATCGCTATGGACTACAAGACGATGTGCGCTTGTTGGGATTTTTGCCCGCCGATGAATTACCCTTGTGGTATAACAGCGCAGAGGCATTTTTGTATCCATCGGTATTTGAGGGGTTTGGCTTGCCCGTATTAGAGGCGATGGCGTGTGGTGTGCCTGTGGTAATTTCGGATGCGTCATCGTTGCCAGAGGTGGGCGCACAGGCGGGTTTGTGTGTCGCTCCGCATGATAGTGAGGCATGGCGTGATGGGTTGGCGCGGGTATATGCCGATGACCAATGGCGTGCAGAGGCATCTGTGCGGGGTCTTATTGAAGCACGGCGCTATTCGTGGCAAAAAACCGCCCAAGCGACACTTGCCAGTTATGTGCGTGCCATTCAATCGGCATGAAACGCAATTATAACCGAATTTTTAGGACTTTGTTCCCACAGAAGCACCTATTTGTGTTACTATTAAGTAACTATTATCCATGATATTATTTTTGAGGATTATATCAAAATGTCCATAGACCCCAGTTATATCGAAAAATGGGTGGGTTATCTTCAAGGGTCAGAACATGAAATGTCTATTGTTGCCGCCAAAAAATTGGGTGTGACAAAAGACCCCTCTGCTGTTGCACCACTGATTCGGGCATTGCACAACCGCCCCGATGATTTGCGGAGTGTCGTGATTCGGGCATTGGCAGAAATTGGTGATAAATCCGCCACACCATCGCTGGTGGTCTTGCTAAAAGACTCTAATCCACTCATTGCATCTGCCGCCGCTGATGCACTTGGTGTGATAAAAGATGTCAAAGCGGTGCCACATTTGGTACAAATTTTGGCAGAGTATAAATCTGGAGAGTCGCGTCACTTTCAGCTACACGGATTTAATCGTGGCTTGTTTATGGCGGTGGTGCAGGCGCTTAAACATATAGACACCCGCGAGGCGCAAATCGCACTAGCGAAATATAATCGGTAGCATGATAAGCCAGAGACAAATTTCCTCTCTGGCTTTTTTATACCCCAAAATCATGCTATAATTCGTTCATCAGTTCTAAAATGCCGATAGGGATTAACGCGATAGATGCCCCATTCTTTGACCATAATAATATCACCATACACCACGATAATTTCATCACTAGCTATGTCTTATCCCCAGAGAGCATAGACCTATTGGTGACATCGCCCCCGTATAATGTTGGTATTGAATATGCCGAGCATGTTGATACCGATGATTATGACCAATACCTGCAATTTTCGCATGATTGGCTCAATAAAGCCTATGAACTCATGCGTGCCGATGGACGACTGTGCATGAATATCCCGTTGGATAAAAATAAGGGTGGTCAACAAAGTGTGTGCGCGGATATTACCACCATCGCCAAAAAAATCGGCTGGCAATATCACTCGACTATCATCTGGAATGAAGGCAATATCTCTCGGCGCACGGCATGGGGGTCTTGGTTAAGTCCATCTGCCCCGTATGTCATTGCTCCGGTTGAGGTGATTGTGGTGATGTATAAAGAACGCTGGAAAAAAGATATGCGTCCCAACCGGGAATCGGACATTACCAAAGAAGAATTTATGGCATGGACGAATGGTGTGTGGACATTTAATGGCGAGAGTAAAAAACGCATTGGACACCCCGCGCCATTCCCGCGAGAATTACCGCGCCGTTG
>DAOTUO010000276.1:0-1664 GCA_034436595.1 Anaerolineae bacterium
ACATAAAAAATCGGTTTATCATGAGCAATAGCAACCCAATTATCATGACGAAATGAGGGGGATATTGCGCTTATTTATCCAAAAACTAAATTTTGGACATATTGCCCTGTTGGTCGTATTTCCCATTATTTTGGCGTTTATCAATCCTAATTGGATTTTTAACAACTACATCATTGATGACTATATCAATTTAGGCTATCAAATGAAATTGCCCGCCTATGTGGGCTGGTATCCGTCCGATTCCCATTATTTTATAGAACGCATCAGTTGGCTTTTGCCCACCTATTATGTGCGCCAGCTATTTTCGCCATTGGTCGCCAATTTTGTCATTCATTTAAGTGTATATTATCTGGCAATTTTTTCGGTGTATGGCATCCTCAATCGGCTCTTTAATCAACGCATCGCCCTTATCACCTGTTTGATGATGGGACAGTTCTCGCTCTTTTTACGGGCTGTCGGTTGGGATTATGTGGATGGCTATTCGCTGGCGCTCCTCTCGTTATGTGCCATGTTGGTAACATACGCCGCCACCGCCAAAACGCCTCGCTGGTATTTAATCGGCGCGGGTGCGGTTGCCAGCATCATGGGTGTGGCACAACTATTTAATATCTTCTATTTTCCCGCACTAGGCATTTATTACTTGATGCTCAATCACCGCGAAAAACGTCATCATATTGGGGCGGCATTTTTGTTTGGTGGCGCAGGGGCAGGTGTTTTGTTTGCCATTCAGACCTTCATTTATTATCAATTAACTGGCAAATGGTTCCTTTGGCAAAACTCGTTAACTGTCTCTGGTGAAGGATTATCTTCTAATGGCTGGCGAGAGGTTATCCAATCCCATCATTCATTTAGCCTGTCTAGCTGGCATATTTTATATTTGTTGACCTTAGTCATTACGACATGGGTGATTGTATCGCCACGATATTTCCGTACAATTTATCAAGAAAATACACCTAATTTTCGCCCATACCTACAAGCGACATGGGTCTTTTTTATAGGCTGTTATGGGGTATTGGGGTTATGGTTATTGCTATACAACTATCATCTTTACCGGTTAGCATTTTATAGTAGCGCCATCATCCCTAGCCTATTTATGGTATTGGGCGCAACATTTGCAGGACGTGTTTATCGGTTGTCAGATACACAATTTCGGACGGTGGCTATTTTTGCCACCATCACCCCAGTCGTATTCTTTGCCCTCTATACCCTACTGTCACCCATTCAGCTATTTTTGATATGGCTTCTTGCCCTGTTTTTAGGGATATTTTTCTTCATTATCAGTTTCACAGTCAAAAAACATGCCAGCATTATCAACCTCATTGTCGCGCTTGTCCTGCTCAGTCTTGTGTCTGGATTAGACAGAAATTATATCGGCATCTATACCGCGAGTCGTTATTACAACCAAACAACCTACGAAGTGGTGACAGAAGCGGCAACGATTATCAATGCCCGTTATGATGACCTTAGCAGAGATACCTTTCGGTTTTGGTATCATAAAGACGATCCCAATAAGCGTACCATTCACTCGCTTACATCGGTGTATTTGCATCAATGGGGACGGCGTATTTTGGCGATGGGCAGTGAAACGCAATATCGGCGGTGGGATGCTAATTTATATCTGACCCAAGAGGTTATCTTGCTCACAACCGACCAATCTCCCGAAG
>DAOTUO010000277.1:0-6614 GCA_034436595.1 Anaerolineae bacterium
AAAGTCCTCTCCCTTCGGGGATATTTAGCCTGTTATACATATACGATAAGGAGAGAGGGCGCTCCTCCCCATGCCTAGAGACAGGGGTATCCGCGCCTGAAATTTCGATGAGAAAATCTAACCAACTGTTCTTCTCACCAGATGACACATCTGCCCTTTCGGATGAGGAAGATTATATCCTGCCAGAGGCGTTGCCCATCTTGCCCCTGCGCGGGTTGGTGGCATATCCACAGACAGCCGTCCCCCTCACCGTTGGACAACCACGCAGTATTGCGTTGATTGATGCCACCATGAGCAAAGACCGCCTCATTGGGTTATTTACCTCGCAGAAACCCGAACTCGATACCCCAGACCCAAAAGATATTTATCCCATTGGTGTCTTGGCATATATTCAGCGTATTTTTCGCGCCCCAGATGGCACGATTCGTATTCTCGTCCAATGCAAGGCACGTATTCGCCTTGAAAGTTATATAGAGACAGACCCCTATCTCACTGCCAAAGTGCGTGTAGAAAAAGAAACAGTCGAGACCAATCTCGAAACAGAAGCCCTCATGCGGACAATCACCGACCAATTTAGTCGGTTGGCAGATTTGTTGCCCAATATCCCCACAGAATTGGTCAATTCGGCGCTCAATACAGAAGACCCTCTGCAATTGGTCTATGCTATCTCGACCTATGTGCGGATGGATTTGGATAAAGCGCAAGCCATTTTGGAAGAAAATACGGCAGAGGGCAAATTGCGTCGCCTGTCAGATACAATGGCAAAAGAACTGGATGTGCTGGAATTGGGGCGCAAAATCCAGTCCGAAGCCCAATCTGAAATGGAAAAAACTCAACGCGATTATTATCTGCGTGAGCAACTCAAAGCCATTCAACGCGAATTGGGCGAGAGTGACGACCAAGTGGCAGAAGTCGAAGAATTCCGTGAAAAAATTGACACCGCAAAAATGCCCGATGAAGCCCATAAAGAGGCAAAACGCGAATTAGACCGCTTATCGCGCCTGCCCATCTCATCGGCAGAATATGGAGTCATCCGCACCTATTTGGATTGGATGGTCAACCTGCCGTGGTCAAAACGCTCAGAGGATTTGCTCGATATCAATCATGCCCGTGTCGTCCTAGACGAAGACCATTATGGGCTAAAAGAGATTAAACTGCGGATTTTGGAATTTTTGGCGGTACGCAAAATCAAAAAAGACCGCGAGAGCGAATTTTTGGCAAAAGACCAAGATTATCTCCGCAAAGACCGCTTAGGCGCAATTTTGTGCTTCGTGGGACCACCCGGTGTCGGTAAAACATCGCTAGGGGCTTCGATTGCCCGTGCGATGGGACGCAAATTCATCCGCATGAGTTTGGGTGGGATTCGTGATGAAAGCGAAATTCGCGGGTTCAGACGTACCTATATCGGCGCGTTACCGGGTCGCATTTTGCAGACCCTCCGCCGTATAGAAACACGCAACCCCATCATCATGTTGGACGAAATAGATAAATTGGGGCGCGATTTCCGTGGCGACCCCGCCGCCGCCCTGTTGGAAGTGCTAGACCCAGAGCAAAATTCAGAATTCCGCGACCATTATCTGGATGTGGCATTCGACCTCAGTGAAGTGCTGTTTATCACCACCGCCAACGACCTCGACACGATTCCGGGTCCGTTATTAGACCGCATGGAAGTGATTAAGCTCAGTGGCTATACAGAGCTAGAAAAATTGGCAATCGCATCGCAATATTTGGTCAAACGGCAAATCCGTGAAAATGGTCTCCATGCCGAAGAAATCGAATATACCGATGAGGCATTGCTCGAAATTGTCCGCGATTATACCCGCGAGGCAGGTGTCCGCACACTAGAACGCGAAATCGGGCGCATTGCTCGCAAAGTTGTGACCAAAGTCACCTCTGGCGATACCGATAAAGTGGTCGTCACCAAAGAGGTAGTAAAGGAATTTTTGGGCAACCCCAAATATGGGTATCGCACCGACATCGAAGACCGCACCGACATCCCTGGTATTGCCACAGGCTTGGCATGGACACCTGTGGGGGGGGATGTATTATTCATCGAAGCCACGCGCATGGCGGGCAATAAGGGCTTTCAGCTTACAGGGCAATTGGGCGATGTCATGCAAGAAAGTGCCAAACTCGCCCTGAGCTATATCCGTGCCAAAGCGGGTGATTTGGGCATTGATACCGAGTTTTATGTCAACAGTGATATTCATATCCATGTGCCAGAAGGCGCAGTCCCCAAAGATGGACCTTCGGCGGGTGTGACGATGACTGTGGCGCTGGCATCGCTCCTCACCAACCGCCCCACACGGCGCAATGTCGCCATGACGGGTGAAATCACCCTACAGGGCAAGGTGCTGGCAGTAGGTGGCATCAAAGACAAGGTATTGGCGGCACATCGTTTGGGCGTAGATACGGTCATTTTGCCCCGCAAAAACAAAAATGACCTCGATGATTTACCAGATGAGGTTCGCAAAGCATTACATTTTATTCTGGTGGACGATTTGCCCAGTGCGCTGGATGCGGCACTTACGCCTGCCCTACCGCCCATTATCGCAACGCCTCCTGTAATTAAACCAGAAATCCAACCAACAACCCACTAAAAAATCTCAAAAGCCTGTGAATAATAATCACAGGCTTTTTATTTACCCCACTTTTATTTCCACGCCAGCACATATTTCCCGCGTGTGGTTTGTGATGTGGCGGTATACATCACGGTTTGCCCATTGATGACCAAGACATCGGCATGACCGATCCCCCAATTATCCACCATATCATCCAAAATCGGATTTTGCGGGAATTTTTCCCATTCGCCATCTATTGCATCACCCACCGTCCGCGCCAAGCCTAATCCAAACTGATTATCGCGCCCAAATTCCAATTCGCTGGGTCCGCGTATGCCCTCATAGAACAGATAATATCGCTCCCCCACTTTCATCACTTCGGCAGAACTGATATACCGAAAATCGAAATAGGCATTGGCATCTGCGCCAAAAACAGACACATCACCATAGGTCGGTGCGCCACTGAATAATGGGTCGGTATTGCACAGGCGCAATTGCCCCAAATCTGCCCGTTTATCGCCAAAATAACAGCGCATATTCGATGGTGCAGACCCCGATGCCACAAACACATATAGCACATCACCTTCGATATAAATACCGGGTGGTGCGCCCACCAGACAATCTTCTGCCTGCCCGCGAATATTGGGATGTGCGCCAATTTGCTCCCACGGGCTACATGCCGATAGGCTACTCGGATATGTCCCACCAGGGACGACTAAATAACGCCAATCTGACCAAGTGAGTCCGTCCACAGAGCGGCGTAGGATGACCTGTGAATGCCATTCATACGCCATATACCACATTTCGCCATCATAAGTCGCACGCGGATATTGTTGCGCCGCCGCCCGTGTGTCGTGAATCGTATTGCCATGATGGTCACGTTGGTCATCACACGGACATTGGGTGCATGGGATGAGGCACACCCCACTAGCAATCGAAAACAGATTGCCCCCATCGGTGCTATTCCAAACAGTGAGGCAACCGGGAAATGCGACAGGCTCGCCACATGAATCTACCACCCCCGCCGATTGATAACTGGCATGAAGATAAGACCGATAATTGCCACTCCCCAAATGAATCGTATCACTTTCTCCAATGGGCAAACCAACATCCTCACGATTCATAACCCATTCTGCGCGTCCATCCCAAAAATCATCTAATGTGGGATAAACAGCCGTTTGCTGAGTCATATCCATCAAAATAATGGGTTCACCGTGTAAAAATTGGTGCTTGGGCGGTAGGGTGAGGTCAAATAAAGCTACATATAGGCACATTACACAGAACAAAAAAGGCAGTTTGGGCATCAAAGTCTCCTCTATTTATAGCAACTTGTTAAATAAACTTGCCGAATACTCTCAAATGTGCCATAGTTAGGCAGATTTTATCAATATGGCATGTGGGATTTTGTGTTATAATTTGGTGATAAAAGATATGGCACAACGATAGGTAAAGATGGATTTATGTCCACACTCAACTTAAAGCAATATCTGGCAAAAATAGACATTCTTTTAGAGGATAATTACTTCGATGAGGCGATTTTTCATAGTCGTCACATATTGAGTTTGCATCCCAAAAATTTAGCCACCTATCGCCGTTTGGGACGGGCAGAGGTGGGCGCAAATCGTTGGGAAGATGCCAACAATACCCTCCGTCGCATCTTAAGTTTTATGCCAGACGACAAAATTGCCCACATGGGTCTGAGCAAGGTGTATCAACGCGCAAAAAAACAAGATGAAGCCTTGTGGCATTTGGAACGCGCCTACGAGCAAGAACCCAATAACCAAGCCATCATAGATGAACTGCGCGAATTATATCAGGCTTATAAAAATGCCAGCAATGTGCGCCTACAACTGACGGCGGGCGCGGTGGGCAGACAATACGCCAAAAATCAACTGTATCCACAAGCCATCCAAGTCCTAAAGGGTGCGCTCAAACAAACCCCAAAACGCATAGACTTGCGCCTGATGTTGGCGCGGGTGTATCGGGAATCTGGGGATGTGGTCGCCGCTGCAGAGACCGCTTTGGATGTGCTAGATGCCCTGCCAGATTGTCTCGATGCCAATTACATCATGACCGAAGTCTGGCTATCTGAACAACGCCCATCCGATGCCCAACGGTATTTGAGCGCCGTAGAAGCCATAGACCCCTACTTGGCAATCCGCTTGGCACAAGGGCATCCCGCCCCAGATGACCTCGTAGAAGTCCCTATTGCCGATTATAAAAAGACCGCACAAACCCTCACCGACCAAAAACCCGATTGGCTCACCGAAATTGACGATGGGCAAAATCCGTTGGTGGAATTGGCAGAGGAAGATTGGGCAAATGGCGAAGTGGACGACCCCACCCTACGCCTCAATACAGACCAACTGCTCACAAAAGATTTTGGCGATGATGATTTATCATGGTTAGACGACCCCACCAGCCCCGTAAGCGCAGAAGAAACGCATATCCCAGAAAATACGCGCAAGCGCACGGGATTAAGCGGGATGCTCACCAAATTTGATGACAACGATATAATGCAAGGGGACGACCCACACAGCATCCCCACCGAAGAAATTAGCTTTGACGACTTATTTAACGAATCGGCAGATGCCAACGACATCCCCGCCGATGACAATGATGATGTGATGGCATGGCTTACCGATATGCCACATGAGACACAATCGCCTACCACACCATCCGCAGAAAAATCGGTGCATACCACCGATACAGACGACCCGCTAGGTTGGTTACGCGAGAGTGGTATTAAACTCAACACCGATACCCTCAGCGATGAGATGATAACCCGCACCAAAGCGGCCACCCAAGCACTAGACCCAGACGACCCCATGAGCTGGTTACATGACGGTGGCATTGAATTGGTTGACGAAAATCCAGACGAACTATTCACTCCCTACGAAAAGGTAGATTCCACCACCCTCAAAAGTGGCGATGAAGACCCCATGGCATGGTTGCGCGATAGTGGTGTCGAAATTGATGAAGATATGCCCCGCAAAACTATCATAGAAGACGATGATGCCCATGATGACCCCATGGCATGGTTAAGTGATAGTGGCATAGAACTGCTTGAGGAAGACGAAGCACCCATCCCAACCCCAACGGCGCAAAGCACCCCTCTGTGGCAAGAGGATAACAGTTTACTGGACGAAATGTTGAGTATGGAAGACCTCACAGGGCAACCCAATATGCAGGTCGCCTCGCTCAATACCCCTTCATCAGGGACTGATACAGATTGGCAGGACACCATGTTAGATGATTCATCAGACGACTTTCCAGATTGGCTATCAGATTCGCAACCAACAGGCGATGATGACGATTTTTCGTTTGACGACCCCCAAGACGATGACGACACCCCCGATTGGCTCATGGATGCAAAACCCACAGATGCTAATTTTGACCCTGATGCCACCAATATCGGTATGTTGTTTGGCAATGACACCGATGATGACGATAGCGTCACAGACACACCCGATTGGCTCATGGATATGAAACCAACCGAGTCATCTGTAGCAGAGACCGATTTTGACTTTTTATCGGATGATATCGATGCAATAGCAGAAGAATCCGATACCGATTTCGCATTTGCGGAACTGTCATCAGACGATGACGACCTTGCCGATGATGACGATACACCCGATTGGTTATCTGGCGTTACATCGTCTGATACAGCAGAAGAATCCGATACCGATTTCGCCTTTGCGGAACTGTCATCAGACGATGACGACCTTGCCGATGATGACGATACACCCGATTGGCTCACCAGCATGGGCGATGTCGAGGAATCTGCAGCAGAAGAAGCCGATACCGATTTCGCCTTTGCGGAACTGTCAGCAGACGATGATGCACTTGCCGATGATGACGATACACCCGATTGGCTCACCAGCATGGGCGATGTCGAGGAATCTGCAGCAGAAGAAGCCGATACCGATTTCGCCTTCGCGGAACTGTCAGCAGACGATGATGCACTTGCCGATGATGACGATACACCCGATTGGCTCACCAACATGAAACCCGCAGAAGCCGTCACCGAAGAATCTGAGGAAGAATTCGACT